>JAJZRT010000875.1 GCA_021802595.1 Pseudomonadota bacterium | reverse complement strand
GCGTGGAATTCCTCGGCGCGCTGCCGCTCGACGGGGCGATCCGTGCCGACACCGACTCCGGCAAGCCGTCGGTGGTGTCCGACCCGAACGGCCGCGTGACCGAGATCTACAAGCAGATCGCGCGCCGGGTTGCTGTTAAGATTGGCGAAACCGCGGTGGATCACTCCGCCAAGTTCCCCAACATCGTCATTTCCAATACCTGATGAGCATCAAGTCCGACCGATGGATCCGCCGCATGGCGGCTGAGCATGGCATGATCGAACCGTTCGAACCGGGGCAGATCAAACAGGCCGGCGGCAAGTCCATCGTGTCGTACGGCACGTCGAGCTACGGCTATGACGTGCGCTGTGCCAGCGAATTCAAGCTGTTTACCGACATCAACACCACCATCGTCGACCCCAAGGCATTCGATCCGAACTCCTTCGTCGAGGTGAAGGGCGATTCCTGCATCATCCCGCCCAATTCCTTTGCGCTGGCGCGCACGGTGGAGTACTTCCGCATCCCGCGCAGCGTGCTGACCATCTGCCTCGGCAAGAGCACCTACGCGCGCTGCGGCATCATCGTCAACGTGACGCCGCTCGAACCCGAGTGGGAAGGCCACGTGACGCTGGAGTTCTCCAACACCACCCCGCTGCCCGCGCGCATCTACGCCAACGAGGGCGTGGCGCAGATGCTGTTCCTCGAGTCGGACGAGGTGTGCGAAACCTCGTACAGGGACCGCGGCGGCAAATACCAAGGCCAGGTCGGCGTGACCCTGCCGAAAATTTAATCCCCGGGACACCGGGGATTCGTATAATCCGCTTTTTTCAATCCGCCCATTCTCAGCCCGGATGTCTCATAAATTCGCGTGATGATTGCAGAGGTTTTTGTTTTGTAGGGGGATTTTGTGAAGGGGTGGCGTAGTGGTTCATGCGCCCGACCGAACAAAGTTTCCCTACGGAACAAAAGACGGCAAGGGCGCGCGCCAATTTATGAGATATCCGGGCTAAGGCTTCCCTCTGGAGCAGGCCATGCGCTTTCGTTTTCCCGTTGTCATCATTGACGAAGATTTCCGCTCCGAAAACGCGTCGGGGCTGGGCATCCGCACCCTGGCCGAGGCGATCGAAAAGGAAGGCATGGAGGTGCTCGGCGTCACCAACTACGGTGACCTGACCTCGTTTGCCCAGCAGCAGGCGCGCGCCTCCGCCTTCATCCTGTCGATCGACGACGAGGAGCTCGCAGGCAGCGCCGAGGATGCGAATAACGCACTGCAAAAACTGCGTGCCTTCGTCGAGGAAGTCCGTTTCCGCAATGCCGAGATCCCGATTTTCCTGCACGGTGAAACCCGTACCGCGCGCCATATCCCGAACGACATCCTGCGCGAGCTCAACGGCTTCATCCACATGCTTGAAGACACGCCGGAATTCCTTGCCCGCTATATCGGGCGCGAGGCGCGTGCCTATCTCGATTCGCTGGTGCCGCCGTTCTTCCGCGCCCTGACCCATTACGCGGCCGACGGCTCGTATTCCTGGCACTGCCCCGGCCACTCCGGCGGCGTGGCCTTCCTGAAATCGCCGATCGGCCAGATGTTCCACCAATTCTTCGGCGAGAATCTGCTGCGTGCCGACGTCTGCAACGCGGTCGACGAGCTCGGCCAGCTGCTCGATCACACCGGCCCGGTGGGGGCATCGGAGCGCAATGCGGCCCGCATCTTCAACTGCGACCACCTGTTCTTCGTCACCAACGGCACCTCGTCGTCGAACAAGATGGTGTGGCATGCCACGGTGGCGCCGGGCGACATCGTGGTAGTGGACCGCAACTGCCACAAGTCCATCCTGCACGCGATCATGATGTGCGGTGCGATCCCGATCTTCCTGACGCCGACGCGCAACCACTACGGCATCATCGGCCCGATCCCGCTGGAGGAGTTCCGTCCGGAAAACATCGAGAAGAAAATTGCCGCGCACCCGTTCGCCAGGGACGTGAAGCGCAAGCCGCGCATCCTCACGATCACCCAGTCGACCTACGACGGCATCCTCTACAACGTCGACATGATCAAGGACCTGCTGGGCGACTACATCGACACCCTGCACTTCGACGAGGCCTGGCTGCCGCATGCGACCTTCCACGATTTCTATCGCGGCATGCACGCCATCGGCCGCGACCGTCCGCGCGCCAGGGATGCGCTGGTTTTCGCCACGCAGTCGACGCACAAGCTGCTGGCCGGCCTTTCCCAGGCCTCGCAGATCCTGGTGCAGGACTCGGAGACGCGCAAGCTCGATTTCCATCGTTTCAACGAAGCCTACCTGATGCATACCTCGACTTCGCCGCAATACGCCATCATCGCCTCGTGCGACGTGGCGGCGGCGATGATGGAGCCGCCCGGCGGCCCCGCGCTGGTGGAGGAATCCATCCGCGAAGCGCTCGATTTCCGCCGTGCCATGCGCAAGGTCGACGAGGAATTCGGCGACTCCTGGTGGTTCAAGGTGTGGGGGCCGCAGAAACTGGCCGAAGAGGACGTGGGCGATCGCGAAGACTGGATGCTCGAAACCGGCGCGCGCTGGCACGAGTTCGGCAAGATCGCGCCCGGCTTCAACATGCTCGACCCGATCAAGGCCACTGTCATCACGCCTGGTCTGGATGTCGACGGCGCGTTTGCCGACTGGGGCATCCCGGCGGCGATCGTCACAAAATACCTGGCCGAGCACGGCGTCATCGTGGAAAAGACCGGGCTGTATTCCTTCTTCATCATGTTCACCATCGGCATCACCAAGGGCCGCTGGAACACCCTGGTGACCGCGCTGCAGCAGTTCAAGGCCGACTACGACGAAAACCAGCCGCTGTGGCGCGTGCTGCCCGAGTTCATCGAAAAGCACCCGCGCTACGAGAAAACCGGGCTCAAGGACCTGTGC
>JAJZRT010000874.1 GCA_021802595.1 Pseudomonadota bacterium | reverse complement strand
CTGGGCCGGCGTGCGGCCGCTCAACCTCGACGCGCCGGTGCGCTACCTGTCGGCCGACGAGGGTGGGGTCTCGCACTTCAAGTACCTGCGCGACAACGCGCTGCTGACCTGGATGCACACGCGGCTCTTCCTCGGCTTCGTGCTGCGCCTGCCGCTGCTGGTCTGGCGGCGTCTTTCGGAACCTGCCTCATGAGCGAATCCCCCATGCGCCAGCCGGCACTGAAGGCCGACGCGCGTCTGACAGCCTATTTTGCGAATGAAGACGAGCGGCGCGCCGTCACCCGCGACCTCTTCGACCGGGCAGCGCCCGGCTACGACCACGCCGAGGGGCTCACCGCACTGGGCAGCGGTGCCTGGTATCGGCGCGAAGTCCTGCGCCGCAACGGCCTGCAGGCAGGCATGTCCCTGCTGGACGTGGCCGCCGGCACCGGGCTGGTGACCGTGGCCGGACACGAACTGGTAGGGCCGGCCGGCCGTGTCCTTGCGCTCGATCCCTCGCCCGGCATGCTCGCCGAACTGCGCAAGAAGGTCGCCGTCGAAACCATCGAGGCCTATGCGGAATCCATCCCCCTGCCCGATGGCCTCGTCGACTTTGTCTCGATGGGCTATGCCTTGCGCCACGTCGGCGATCTGGATCAGGCGTTTTCCGAATACCTGCGCGTGCTGCGCCCGGGCGGGCGCGTCTGCATCATGGAAATCAGCCGGCCGGCGAGCCGCCTGGCGCGGACACTCGTGCGCCTGCACATTGGTGCCATCGTTCCGCTGCTTGCACGGCTGACGCGCAGCCGGGCCGGGATAGCGCGGCTATGGGAATACTACGGTGCCACCATCGAGGCCGCGATCGACCCGGAGCGCATTCTCGAGGCGATGCGCCGGGCCGGCTTTGTCGATGCGAACTGCTCCGTTACCCTGGGCATTTTCCGCGAATACACGGGCCGCAAGGCATGAGCACACCCGAGACTTTCCTGGTCGCGATGACGATCATCTTCACCGTGCCGTGGCTGGTCTGGCGCCTCGGCAAGACGGACTACTATGCGCCGCTGGTCGTGGTGCAGATCCTCGCCGGCATCGTGCTCGGGCCGGGCGTGCTCGGGCGTGCCTTTCCCGACTATTACAGGCTGGTCTTCAATCCCGCAGTGGTGCAGTCGCTGAACGGCATCGCGTGGTGGGCCGTGATGCTGTTCGTGATGATCGCCGGCGTCGAGCTGGATCTGAAAAAAGCCTGGGCCCACCGGCGTGAATCCGGCATCACCGCGGGGCTCGCGCTCGGCATGCCGCTCCTGTTCGGTTCGGCAGCGGCGGTCGTGCTGCTCGGTTTCGGCGGCTGGATCGGGCCGCGCGCGCAGACCTGGCAATTCGTGCTCGGTGTCGGCATGGCCTGCGCAGTGACGGCGCTGCCGATCCTGATCCTCTTGATGGAAAAGCTCGATATCCTGCGCCAGCCCCTCGGGCAGCGCATCCTGCGCTACGCCAGCCTCGACGACGTGGCGATCTGGGGGGTGCTCGCGCTGATCCTGATGGACTGGGAGCGGGTCGGCCGGCAGTTGGCTTTCCTCGCGCTGTTCGCGGTCGCGGCCTGGCTGTTCCGGCGCCTGATGCCGCGCCTCGCCGAGCGCGACCGCTGGTACGTCACGCTGATCTGGCTGGCGGCATGCGCCTTCGGCGCCGACTGGTCGGGCCTGCATTTCATGGTCGGCGCTTTCCTCGCCGGCGCGGTCATGGATTCGGACTGGTTCGACCAGAAGCAGATGGACCTGCTGCGCCATCACGTGCTGCTGGTCGTGATGCCGGTGTTCTTTCTTTCCACCGGCCTGCGCACCACCTGGAACGTCGGCGGCGAGGCGGTATTCCTTGCCGCCGCACTGCTGCTGGTTGCCGCGGTCGCCGGCAAGCTGGCGGGCGTCCATCTGGCCGGCCGCATCCTGCGCTGGGCGCCGGGCGAGGCATCGATCATCGGCTGGCTGCTGCAGACCAAGGCGCTGATCATGATCATCTTCTCCAACATCCTGCTCGACAAGGCGATCATCAGCAGCGAGACCTTCACCGCGCTGCTGCTGATGGCGGTGGCGAGCACCATGCTGACGGTGCCGATGGTGGCGCCGAAGCTCGCGGGTCTCCGGGCGCTGGTGCGGCGCGCCGCCTAGGGAAGCGCTGAACAAGTTGATTCCGCTCATGGTTCGACAGGCTCACCACGAACGGAATCAACAAGTTGCCGTTCGTCCTGAGCTTGTCGAAGGACCTGTTCAGCGCTTCCCTGGGTCTAGATCATTCCGCCGTTGATCGAGATCACCTGGCCGGAGAGGTAAGCGGCCTTGTCGGAGGCGAGGAAGGCGACCAGTTCGGCGACTTCCTCCGGCTGGCCCGCGCGCTGCATCGGCACCAGCCTCTTCACCGTCTCGGCGTCGAACGCGCCTTCGCTCATCTCGGTCGCGATCACGCCCGGCGCGACGGCATTGACCGTGATGCCGCGGCTCGCCAGCTCCAGCGCCAGCGACTTGCTGGCCGAATGCAGCGCGCCCTTGGCCGCCGAATAGTTGACCTGGCCGCGGTTGCCGGCGACGGCGGCCACCGACGAGACGTTGACGATGCGCCCCCAGCGCGTGCGGATCATCGGCAGCGTCAGCGGCTGGGTGACGTTGAAGAAGCCGTTCAGCGAGACATCGATCACACGGTCCCACTGTTCTCCGGACATGCCCGGAAAGACCGCGTCGTCGTGGATGCCGGCATTGTTGACGACGATCTGGATGGCGCCACCCTCGAGCAGCGTCTCGAGCGCGGCGGCGGTCGCGGCACGGTCGGTGACATCGAAGGCGACGGCCTCGGCGCTGCCGCCGGCCGCGCGAATCGCGGCGACGACGGCCGCCGCCCGGTCGAGGCTGCGATTGGCGTGGACG
>JAJZRT010000873.1 GCA_021802595.1 Pseudomonadota bacterium | reverse complement strand
CATTCGGTCTCGTTCCACGTATAGGCTTTCGGCGCGCTCACCACCTTCGCCAGGTCCATGCCGGCGAGGCCGGGGAACGCACGTGCAGCCTCGATTGCCTTGGCTTCGTCCACCGCACCGGCCATGATGCACCCTGCCTGTGCCCCCTTCTCACGCAGGATACGCGTCAGCCGGCGCGTATCGACGTCGGCGATGGCGACGATGTTCTGGCTTCGCAGGTACTCGGGCAGCGACTGACCGGCACGGAAGTTAGAATGCAGGCGAGGCACGTCGCGCACCACCAGGCCGGCAGCGTGGACGCGATCCGCCTCGACGTCCTCGGCGTTGACGCCGGTGTTGCCGATATGGGGATAGGTCAGCGTGACGATCTGCCGCGAATAGGAGGGGTCGGTGAGAATTTCCTGATACCCGGTCAACGCGGTATTGAATACCACCTCGCCGGTCGTGATGCCATCGGCACCGATCGACAGGCCGCGAAACACCGAGCCGTCAGCTAAAACCAGGATGGCAGGTTGGGCACGAGACAAGGAAGACTCCGAAAGGCAGGTAACAAAATTCAGGCGAGCCGCTCGCGCGAACCCGCCTGAATTTGAATGTCATTATTGTAGCCGATCCGGAGCCCGGCTTCAATGCTTGGCCGCGCTTTCGCGAGGTGGTCAGTGGCCCGGTCAGGGCTGGAGATGATCCAGCCCGCCATCCATGTCGAGTTCGGTCAACTCGGTGAATCCCCCGATGCAGGTGCCCTCCACCACGATCTGCGGCACGGTACGGGCGCCGTTGGTTACGACGGCAAATTCCTTCATCGCCTCGCGGTCGAGATCGATGCGGACTTCATCGTAGCCGATGCCGCGCTTGTCGAGGAAGGCCTTGGCCTTGACGCAGATGGGGCAGGTGCCGGTACTGTAGACCTTGACGGCGTTCATGGTGGGTTCCTGGTGAAAGCGGTTATTTCAGATTCAGCACGTCGCGCATGTCGTACTGGCCTGGCGCGCGCCCCTGCAGCCATTTGGCGGCGCGCAGCGCGCCCTGGGCGAAGGTGGCGCGGCTGCTCGCCTTGTGGGTCAGTTCCACACGTTCGCCGATGCCGGCAAACAGCAGCGTGTGGTCGCCGACGATATCGCCGCCGCGCACGGTGGCAAAGCCGATGGTTTTGGGGTCGCGCTCGCCGGTGACGCCTTCGCGACCATAAACGGCGCAACTGGCGAGATCGCGGTCGATCGCGCGCGCCACTGCCTGTCCCAGCCCCAGTGCGGTGCCGGACGGCGCATCGACCTTGTGGCGGTGATGCGCCTCGATGATTTCGATGTCGTAGCCGTCCTCGAGCACCTGGGCGGCGAGTTCGGCCAGCTTCATCAGGAGATTCACGCCCACGCTCATGTTGGGGGCGAACACCACGGGAATCCGCTGCGCCGCCGCGGCAATGCGTGCCTTGCCGGCATCGTCGAATCCCGTGGTGCCGATGACCAGCGGGACCCCCGCCGCGACGCAGGCGTCAAGATACCCGAAGGTGGCTTCGGGACGGGTGAAGTCGATCAGTGCGTGCATGCCCGGCAGGGCGGCAGCCGGCTGATCCGTCACCCACACCCCGCTGGCTGCCCCCCAGGCGGCGCCCGCATCCTGTCCCACCAGGGGGCTGCCGGGGCGGTCGATGGCCGCGCCGAGCGTGCAGCCGTTATCGGCCTCCACCGCTTCGAGCAGGGCACGTCCCATGCGGCCGGACACGCCGGCAATCGCGATCTGCACGCTCACGGCCGGCCATCCTTCAGGGTCGACAGGACCTTCTCTTCCGTGATCAGCCAGCGGCCGTCACGTTCGATCATGCGCACCTGCTTGACAACGGCATCACGGTAACTGCCGGATCGATAATATTGCTTGAAGGTCACCGTGGCGCTGTCGTCGCCACCCTGCTCGATCGATGGCGAACCTATTTTCACCTCGATGCTTTTCGCCGCGCCCAGCACCTGGCGTTTACGCGCTTCCCAGGCAGCACGGCTGCCGCCGCCCTGTGGCACAAAACTGGCATCGTACGCCGCGAAGTAGGCGTCGCTGTCACGGCGTGTCCAGGCGTCGGCCCAGGCATTCAGCGATTTCAGCACCGGGTCGTTGCTCGCAGCGGCCACCGCATGCGGTTCGGGGAAAGGCGGCATGCTATCCGGCCTGATTTGCGCCACGTCGGTCTCCGGTTTCAGGCTCAGTTCGGGGACAGGTCGCGGATCGACGTAGGCCGGGGCCTCCTTCGGACTCGACAGCGGCGGCACGATGCTGGTTGCGGATGCCTGCGGCGGGGGCGACGCGGTCTTGGGGACGCCCAACGGCGCAACCGGCGCTGCAGCCGGTTTAGGGGACGCCACCGGTGCCGGTGCAGCCGGTTCCGCGGTCGGCGCAGGTGTAACGGGTGCGCGCGGGGTCGCCGGCTCGGCGGCAAGCGGCGCCGCGACGGCCGGCGCCGCCGGCGTGACGGGTGGCGACTGCGGCTCAGGCCTGGACTCGGCGGCCGACGACGGCGCGGCCGGTTCCGGCAGATCGCCTTCGATGCGCGCCAGCGTGTCGCCCTCGAAGAACAGCGTGATGTGCTTTTGCTCGGTCAGTTTCCCCGCCTTGTAATACAGGTACACATAATCCCAGCGATCGTTGCGGAAGGGGTCGACGATCAGCGGAGTACCGAGAAGGAAGCGGACCTGCGAACGGTTCAGGCCTGTTTTCAGACGCGCGACGTTTTCCTGGTCGAGCGCATTGCCCTGCTGCACATCGATGTGGTGGGGACCGATGCTGACGCTGGAACATCCCGCGAGCAGGCTCAAAAGCAGGGCAGAAATCAGGAAATGACGCATGGCCAGGAAACCGGAAAGGTTTGGGCGGTTGGAAAAAAACGTATCATAACGTATTCGCGTTCCC
>JAJZRT010000872.1 GCA_021802595.1 Pseudomonadota bacterium | reverse complement strand
GTCAAAGTCAAGCCCTCCGAAGATATTTTTTATCGCGCCCTTGCCAGCCACCGCGGCCGCAGTCGCGACCGCCGCACAAGACTTGACGCCCTTTCGATCCATGCAACTGCCGCGGGGCGCCTGACGCACCTCAGCGAATTCTCTGGGCGCACCCATGTATAAGATGGATAAGTTTTGATTTTGTTCGAGTCAAGGGATCAAGTCCAGCCATTCCGTCAGGAAAAACAGGAAAGTGTGAAAAATCACACAGAATGACCCCAGTGACATCGATCAAGCGCACGACCCAATAGCCACGGAATCGCGTTCTCGGTTCTCTTGCCCGATGGATGACGATCACGTTGTGCAACATCAAATGAGTTTCGAGAACCAGCAACAATCGCATCACGTCAGCTCTCGGGCCCGATCGGCACGCCCAGCAGCTGGGCCGTCGCCAAAATGGCATCCCGACGCTTGCGCCAGCCAGTGGCCCGATGACGTCCCATCGCCTGGGCGGTTTGCCCCCCGGCCGCGCCGGCGGCGAGGCAGAGTTCCAGTGCCGTCACCGGATCGGCGCGGCGAGCTGCGGCGACCGCCGCGCAGCGCACCTGTTCGTCCTCCCGCGCCTCTTCACGCGCCAGGAGAATCGACAATGGGTTGGCATCTTCGTCGCGAGCCGCTGAAAGATGGCTTCCCTCCGGCTCCTCGTCCTCAATGCTGTTGTCAGAGCGGAACTGGGATTCGCGCTCCGCGAAGCCCCAAAGCTTGCCGAACACGAACTGCTCGAGGGTTCCGAGAAGCGGGTCGAAGGTGCTTTGCCCAGATGCGATTTCGGCGCAGATCATCAGGGCCTGCTGGTGCACATCCTCAATGTCGGTCCTGGCGGAGCTTGCAACCCGCTGCAGGCCCTCTTCGTCAAGCGATTGAAAGAGGGTCATGGCATCCATGCTTTGCGCGCTCATGGCCGGCCTCCTGCGAGACCGGTGATGACCCGGATCAGATCCTGCTCCACCGCGGCCAGCGCCGTGCGGACCGCGTCAGGAATGCCGTCCTTGCTGGGCACCCACTCGGCGATCTGCTGAAGCTGAATCGCCCTCTCAGGAACCAGGGCGCGCGCCAGCCACAGAGGGAGCGCCACGGTGATGATCTCGTCGGCAGCCCGGTCCTCTTCACTCGCAACTTCCTTCGCATGCACGTCGAACGGCTCTACGGGCCCGCCCGGATCGTCGGCCGTCTGGGCGGCTTTCTCAGACTCGCTGCTCTCCGCATGGACCGCGGAGGCGCCGCCCGACGACGTGTAGGAGCTTGGCTCCGTTTCCTGCAGCAGCCTCTGTTGTCGCGCGGACATCTGCGCTTCGTGGGCATCCAGCACCTTCCTGCAGCGCTGAATCGTCAACTGCTCGCCACTTTGCAGCAGGCCACGGCGCAGATGCTCCGGAAGGCGGCAGAACGCCTCCCAGGCGCCGACCTGCGTCATGATCCCTGCCTCGTACAGGGAACGCGCCAGGGGGTCGCGGCTGATATCCATCATCGACGCCACCCACTCGTCAGGCTTGCACAGCATGCGCGCCATCGCGCCGGCCGGCACGCCCAGATCGCGCAGCTGCTCGATGCCCCCCAGGTATTCCAGGAGGGACAGATCCGCGCGGTGCGCGTTTTCACCGAGCTGCAACACGGTCTTGATCCGCCGCGCCTCCACCGGGAAGACGCGCGCGGGGATGGTCTTCCAGCCCAGCGAGATTGCTGCGCGGTACCGGCGCTCGCCGAAGATCAGCTCCCAACCTCCATCAGCCGCCTGCCGCACACCCACGGGCTGCAGGAGTCCGTACAGCGCCATGCTGTCGCGCAGCTCGGCCAGCGCATCTTCATCGAAGTAGCGTCGCGGCTGAGCGGGGTCGGGTCGGATGGCCCTGACTGAGATTTCCAGAATCTCGGTGCGACTCAGCTCGTCTTGCCCGAAATCGAGTGGTGCTGTGCATTGTTCGGTCGGATTCATCCGGTGGACTCCTTCACAATGGCCGGCGCGAAACGCCCGCTCGTGAAATGGGACTGAAGACGCTGCAACTGCTCTTTGATCTTCTCGGGCGCCGGCACTGACGGGCGAGCCGCCCCTGGTGCGGAACCCTGCACGCGCGAGAGCACGTTGACCTTGACCTGAGACGCGATGAATTCGGTGCGCAACTTGCCTACATCGGCCAGCAGCGATCCGATGTCATGGCCCTTTTCGACATACCAGCGCCCCCCATGGCCGACGTACCAGGCGGCGATGGCGGGTGCCTGTGCGCCGAGGCTGCGCACGAGATCGGCAACCTGCCTGCGCGCCTTGCCGTCCTGAAGGGGATCGGCCCCGTAGCGCGCTCGGTACGCGGATCCGTACTGGGTCCAGACCTGCTCGCATAGCGCTTGCTGATCAGCAGTCAGGTGTCTGGCGTCGAGTTTTCTGGGTTCGACCTTTGTCTCAAAAAGCGGGGGCGGCGAAGGCGCGTCAGCGCCTGGAGCCGCAGGCATGGTGGAGAGCACAGAAAGCTGCCGCTGCGGCGCCGTAACGCCGTTACGCGTTACGGTGTCCGTTACGGACGGCGTAACGGGCGTTACGCTCCCCCCTTCTTTTTTCGTTTCACTTTTAAAAGAAGGCATTACGGGCGTTACGCTTGGCGTTACGGTCTGCGTTACGTTTGGCGTTACGGAGAATGGCGTAACGACCCCTGTAACAGCAGCCTCCGGCGCTGCAGTGGCGGGCGATTTCGCCATCTTTTGCCGCTCACGATATCGCCGCTGGCGCTCTGCATTGCTGCTGACGCGCCGGGTTGGTGTCGTGTCACTGATGGTGTGCTTGCTCTTTTCCCACGCATCGTGGGCGAATTCCGCGATCACCGGGTGATACAGGCGGCCATCGGTGCACAGGATCCATCCGCGCATG
>JAJZRT010000871.1 GCA_021802595.1 Pseudomonadota bacterium | reverse complement strand
CCAGAGATTCAATCATCACATCCACATAGCGTTCAAATCGCGATTCCAGACTTTTGGCCACAGCACACCTCCAAAATCACTTGAAGATGTCGCTATAATGCCTTATTATTTAACACAGTACAACTAAAGATCGATAAAATAATCTTGTCAGTATAGTTCAGGTTCACCCCGGACTCTGCCATCTTGACCAAGAGCAGCGGCGGGTGCGCGCCGCTCCCGGTCAGGATAGGTGCATTGTTACATCTTCCGCAATTCGCCGTGCGCAATGCCCAGCGCCTTGGCGACGCCCTCGCCGTAGGCGAACAAGCTGTAGGATTCGCGCACCCTCGACTTGGTCCGGGATAACCGGATGCCAGGTCGCGGCTGCGCTGCATAGGCCCTTTAAGGCCTATCCTCAGAGATCACGCAAGGTCGTAGCGATCAAGGTTCATCACCTTGCTCCATGCCGCCACAAAGTCGCGCACGAACGCTTTTTGCGAGTCGCCGCACGCATAGACTTCCGCGAGCGCCCGGAGCTGGGAGTTCGAGCCGAAGACGAGATCGACGATGGTACCGGTCCACTTGAGCTTGCCCGTCGCCCGATCGTACCCCTCCAACACGCCATCGGATGTGGCGGACTTCTGCCACCTCGTCTTCATGTCGAGCAGATTCACGAAGAAATCATTGGTCAATGCCTCGGGCTGCTTGGTGAAAACACCGTGCTTGGACTGGCCGACGTTCGCATTCAGGGCACGCAGGCCGCCGATCAGCACCGTCATTTCGGGGGCGGTCAGCGTCATCAACTGCGCCTTGTCCACCAGCAGCTCGGCCGCCGATCCCTCGAGTCCCTTGCGCACGTAGTTGCGGAACCCGTCCGCGATCGGCTCCAGTACGGCGAACGAGCCCACATCGGTCTGCTCCTGCGAGGCATCCATGCGCCCCGGCGTGAAGGGAACCTCCACGTCCTGGCCGGCCTTCTTCGCAGCAGTCTCGACGGCTGCGCAGCCGCCCAGCACGATCAGGTCGGCAAGCGAAACCCTCTTGCCGCCAAACTGCGTGCCGTTGAAGTCCTTCTGGATCGCTTCCAGCTTCTGCAGGACCTTCGCCAGTTCAGCCGGCTGGTTGACTTCCCAGTTCTTCTGCGGCGCCAGGCGAATACGCGCGCCGTTCGCTCCGCCGCGCTTGTCGCTGCCGCGGAACGTTGCTGCAGACGCCCAGGCGGTCGTGACCAGTTGGGAGATGGAAAGGCCGGACGCGAGGATCTTGGCCTTCAGAGCGGCAATGTCCTGCGCGTCGATCAATTCGTGATCCACTGCGGGAATGGGGTCTTGCCAGATGAGCGCTTCCGCGGGAACCTCCGGGCCGAGGTAGCGCGCACGAGGACCCATGTCGCGGTGCGTCAGCTTGAACCACGCCCGGGCGAACGCATCCGCGAACTGATCCGGATTCTCGTGGAAGCGCCTTGAAATCTTTTCGTAGGCAGGGTCGAAGCGCAGCGCGAGGTCGGTGGTCAGCATGGCCGGCGCGTGGCGCTTCGACGGGTCGTGGGCATCCGGCACTGTACCGGCGCCCGCGCCACCCTTCGGCGTCCACTGGTGCGCACCGGCCGGGCTCTTCGTCAGCTCCCATTCGTAGCCGAACAGGTTCCAGAAGAAGTTGTTGCTCCATTTCGTCGGCGTGGTGGTCCAGGTGACTTCCAGGCCGCTGGAGATCGTGTCACCCCCCTTGCCGTTGCCAAAGGCGTTCTTCCAGCCGAAGCCCTGCTCCTCGATGCCAGCGGCCTCGGGCTCGGAACCGACATACTTGCCCGGATCGGCGGCGCCGTGGGTTTTGCCGAAGGTGTGGCCGCCAGCGATGAGCGCAACCGTCTCTTCGTCGTTCATCGCCATGCGGGCGAAGGTCTCGCGAATGTCTTTGGCGGCGGCAAGCGGATCAGGATTGCCGTTCGGGCCTTCCGGGTTCACGTAGATCAGGCCCATTTGAACCGCGCCGAGCGGATTTTCAAGGTTACGGTCGCCACTGTGGCGCTTGTCATCCAGCCACTTGCCCTCAGACCCCCAGTAAATGTCCTCTTCAGGTTCCCAGATGTCCTCACGCCCGCCGGCGAAACCGAAGGTCTTGAATCCCATCGATTCCAGAGCGACGTTGCCAGCGAGGATCATCAGGTCGGCCCAGGAGATCTTCCGGCCGTACTTCTGCTTGACCGGCCAAATCAAGCGGCGTGCCTTGTCGAGGTTGACGTTGTCGGGCCAGCTGTTGAGGGGCGCAAAGCGCTGGCTGCCGGTCCCTGCGCCACCACGGCCGTCGCCGGTGCGGTAGGTACCTGCGCTGTGCCATGCCATGCGAACGAACAAAGGTCCGTAGTGACCGAAGTCCGCCGGCCACCAGTCCTGTGAGTCGGTCATCACCGCCAAGAGATCCTTCTTCACCGCATTCAGGTCGAGGCGCTTGAACTCCTCGGCGTAGTTGAACGCCTCGCCCATGGGGTCGGACTTGGAGGAGTGCTGGTGCAGGATGCCCAGCTTCAGTTGATTGGGCCACCAGCTTGCGTTCGATTGGGCTCCGGCGACTGTGCTTGTACGGGCATCGCCCGAGAATGGGCACTTTGTTTCGTTTGACATTGTTTTCTCCTGTGGTTGTTTGACTTTGACTACGCGGTGCCTCGTGGAGTTGGGGCACCTCCGTGTGTCCTGTCATCACGATGCGGATTCTGGGTTAGCGGCCGGAGATGTTCCAATGAATAATATTTCGGCTTATAATCGATAAAACCGATAATAAGCTTTCAACCATAGGTTTTTATAATTCTTTCAGCCATGACCGCGTTGACATCGCTCAAACAACTGCACTATCTGGTTGCCCTTTCGGAGCAGCTCAATTTCACGCGCGCGGCGGAATCCTGCTTCGTCACTCAGTCGAC
>JAJZRT010000870.1 GCA_021802595.1 Pseudomonadota bacterium | reverse complement strand
AGCCCGAAGTCGATCCCCGAGGTCACGCCGCCTGCGGTGACAAGCCTGCCATCGCGAACCACACGTTCCGCGATTGGCGTCGCCCCAAACCGCTGGAGCAGATCGAGAGCATTCCAATGCGTCGTCGCCCGCCGACCAGCCAACAAACCAGCCTGCCCAAGCAGCAGCGCGCCGGTGCACACTGACGTGACATACTTGGCCGTCATCGCCTGATCGCGAAGAAAGCCGAGCACGTCCGGGTCGTTCAGCAGCGCATTCACGCCGGTGCCACCCGGCACACAGATCAGGTCGTAGCGAGGTGCTTCGGCCAGCTGACGGTCCGGCACAAGCCAGAGACCCGTGGAGGCGCGCAGCGGGGCAAGATCCTTCCAGACAAGCTCGACCTCCACGCCTTGCGCTGAAGCGAAGATTTCATAGGGGCCGGTCAGATCGAGCTGCTGAACACCCGGAAAGCAAAGAATGCCGAATTGCAGGGTCATGATCGCCTCCTTCCCTGAACCCAAGAGCGTAGCAACAAACGACGCGGCTTCGAGGCTGACACGCTTTCGGGTATTCTGTTTGCCGTCGCGGCCCGGTCTTAAATCTGCGAGACACCACCGTCGACGACCAGTTCCGCACCGACGACGTAGCTGGACTCGTCACTGGCCAGATAGACCGCGGCCGCTGCGATATCCTCAGCTTCGCCGATCCGGCCGATCGGCACCGTCGCCGCGGCCTTTTCCCGGAACGCCTGAAGCTCTTCAGGGCTGCGGTGTCGGCCGATCAATGGTGTGTCGATAAATCCCGGACTGATCGTGTTGACACGGATCTTGCGATCCATAAATTCGCGCGACCAGGTTCGTGCGAGTGACCGGACCGCTGCTTTCGCGGCCGAGAGCAGCGAAAGGCCGGGCCGGCCGACATGGATGATGAATGAGGTGCTCAGGATGACCGAGGCGCCGTAACGCAAGATCGGGGAAACTGCCTGCATGGAAAAGAAGACGCCTTTGACGTCGATATCCATGATCTCATCGTAGCGCGCCTCGTCAGTCTCGGCGAGCGGGGTGCCGTAGGCGATGCCGGCATTGGCGAAGAAGACATCGAGTTCACCAAAGGCTTCCGCGACAGTCTTGCTGACTGCCTGCATGTCCGCGATCGAACGGACGTCGGCCGGCAGGATCAGCGCCTCCTGGCCAAGTTCGGCACGCACCGCATCGAAGCGGCTGGCATCGCGCCCGGTGACGGCGACACGCGCGCCTTCGCGAAGGAAGAGCTTAGCCGTGGCCAGGCCAATGCCGCTGGTGCCCCCGGTGATCAGGGCGGCTTTGTTCTTCAATCTCATGGTCGTGCTGCTTTCTGACGGATGATATCAGGTGACTCGGCGCATCTGTGCGGCGACGATCGCAATTCGTCGTTCGGCATCGGCGATGGCGTTGGCGAGGCGGGCATTGACCGCCTCGATGACCGGAGGTGGCGCTGTTTCGGGTGATCCCGCCGCGAAGGGTGGTTCGGGAGCGTATTCGAGCAGAAGCTGTGCGCCCTGTGCAGCCTCTTTTCCGCGCAGATCGGCAACGAGCGCGAGGGCGAAATCGGTGCCGGCTGTCACCCCGCCGCCGGTGATCCGATTGCCGTCGCGCACTATTCGTCCTGAATCGGGGATTGCCCCGAAAGCCGCGAGCAGGTCTCTGAATGCCCAGTGGCAGGCGGCGCGACGGCCGTTTAGAAGTCCCGCCGCGGCGAGGATCAGTGAGCCGGTGCAGACCGAGCTGACATAGATCGCGCCATCTGCAAGCCGCCGGATTGCGTCGAGAAATCGGTGATTCTCCAGCGCCCCGATGCAGCCGAGTCCGCCGGGGACGAGGAGAATGTCGCAGGATTCGATCGTCTCCAGATCCCGGAGAGCGCCAAACGTGATCCCGTCGGCAACGATGTCTTTGCAGCCGAGCGCGGCCAGTTCGAGCTCCATCTCAGGCACGGCGCGGAGGAGTTGATAAGGACCGGTGAAATCGAGCGGTGTAACCCCTTCGTAGAGGGGAATGACGACATGTGTCATCGCAAGTCTCCTGTTGCCGAGGAAATTGGCGAAAAGAGAGCGCGGCGTAAATGACATATATCCCTCATTTTGCGACATCACGCATCACATCGAGCATTGTCAGGTTGACGTGGTGATTGTGTGCCCGTAGCGATTTCGGATGATGGCTTTGACTCTGCCTGCACGTTTGAAGGGATATCGCTTCCCTCGATCGGTGATCTCGTATGCGGTCTGGAGCTATTACCGGTTCAATCTCAGCCTGCGGGACGTTGAGGATCTTCTGGCCGCTCGCGGCGTGATAGTATGCTACGAGACGATCCGCGTCTGGGTCGATCGGTTTGGCCCGCAGATCGCCGCGCAAATCCGTCGCGATCGGCTGCCGGCCGGCGACAAATGGCACCTCGATGAAATGGTGATCACCATTGGCGGCGAGAAGCATTGGCTTTGGCGGGCTGTTGATCATCGCGGTGACGTGCTGGAAATCCTGGTCCAGAAGCGGCGAGATGCCCGAGCCGCCCGGCGTTTTCTCCGCAAGCTGATGCGCCGATGGGGTCAGCCGCGCGTCGTGGTGATCAATAAGCTATGGAGCGACGACGTTGCCCTTCGCACGGATTGCCGCAGCGCCGATCACCGATCGCACAAGCGGCTGAACAACCGGATCGAAGCATCCCATCGTCACACCAGGCGACGAGAAAAGATCATGGGTCGGTTCAAATCCCCAGGTCATGCCCAGAGATTTCTCGCCACCCACGACCAGATCACCACCCTGTTCCGCCCAAAACGCCATCGCCTCTCCGCCAGATCCTACCGCCACGCAAGAGCCGATGCATTTTTGCTCTGGACCGACTACGCCGCCAATCTCGCCGCCTGATCGAACGCATCTCGG
>JAJZRT010000869.1:1861-2897 GCA_021802595.1 Pseudomonadota bacterium | reverse complement strand
CTATATTTCCTCGCGCGCCGAATTCACGCCCAAGGAGGTGCAGACCCCCGACGAGCGCGTGAAGCTGGTATACGCGGTCAAGCTCTACCTCAATGCCAATCCCGGCCACCGGCTGACGCCGGGGCTCCCGGCCGACGCGGTCATCCGCTGGAAAGAAGGTGCGCCATGGGCGAGGCCACGCTGGTAGCGCGCGAACCGGCGGGCCCGCTCGTGCGGGTCAGCGGTTTTTCCAAGCGCTACCGGGGACGGGTGGCCGCGGAGGGCATAGCCCTGGAGCTGCGCGCGGGGGAAATTTTCGGCTTGGTCGGTGCCGACGGCGCCGGGAAGAGCTCGCTCATGAAGGCGGTCGCCGGGGTGCTTGCCTTCGATGCCGGCCAGATACATGTTTTCGGGGTTGAACTGGATTCGGAAGCCGCCTGCGAGCGGGTCAAGGGCCGGATCGGCTTCATGCCCCAGGGCTTGGGCCTGAACCTTTATCCCGAGCTGTCCGTCGAGGAAAACATCGACTTTTTTGCGCGCCTGCGCCTGGTGCCCGAGGCGGAACTCGCCGAGCGCAAGCGCAGGCTGCTGGCCATGACGCGCCTCGACAAATTCCGCGAGCGTCCGATGAAGCAGCTTTCGGGCGGCATGAAACAGAAGCTCGGACTCGTCTGCACCCTGATCCACGAACCCGCACTCCTGATCCTCGACGAGCCCACGACTGGCGTGGACCCGGTGTCGCGGCGCGATTTCTGGGCGATTCTGAGCGAACTGGTGGCGGACAAAGGCATCACCGCATTGGTCTCCACGGCTTACATGGACGAGGTGAGCCGCTTCCACCGCATGGCCCTGCTGCACGCCGGCAAGATCCTGGCGGCCGGCGCGCCCGAGGACATTCGCGCCCTGGCTCCGGGCACGCAAGTGCTGGTGCAGGCCGCCCCGCCGCTTGAGGCACTTGCGCGGCTGCGCGAGGCTTTTCCCCAGGTGGAGACGGTCGGGCCGCGCTTTTGCGTCTACGTCGACGACGTCGCGCCCGAGGAGGCTGCGCGCCAGGTGC
>JAJZRT010000869.1:0-1851 GCA_021802595.1 Pseudomonadota bacterium | reverse complement strand
CCGATCTGTGCGGCACGCATTGGAGGGGCATGAGCTGGGCGCGCTCGATGCCCGCGAGCCGGAACTGGAAGATGCGTTCATCGCCTTGCTGCGCAGGCGGGGACTCGCGCCCCCCGAACGCGAAGCGGCAGCCGCGGTGCCTGTCCTGACCGCGCCGGGCGGCGAGGCCGCCATCGAGGCGCTTGAACTGACCAAGGATTTCGGCTCCTTCCGTGCCGTCGAGAAAGCAAGCTTTCGCGTGGCGCCGGGCGAGATCTTCGGCCTGCTCGGCGCGAACGGCGCGGGCAAGACCACCGTGATCAAGATGCTCACCGGGATTCTCCGTCCGAGCGGCGGCACCGGGCGCGTGGCGGGCGCGGACATGCGCACCGGCGGCGCGGCGCTCAAGGAGCGCATCGGCTACGTATCACAGGCGTTCTCGCTCTACCTCGATTTGAGCGTGATCGAAAATATCCGGCTCTATGCCGGCATCTATGGACTGACCGCAAGCGAAGTCCGGCGCCGCGCGCAATGGGTGATCGAGATGGCGGGGCTCGCCGGGCGCGAGGCCGACCGCCCGGCGAGCCTGCCGATGGGGCTGCGCCAGCGGCTCGCCCTCGGCTGCGCGCTGGTGCACCGGCCGCAGGTGCTGTTCCTCGACGAACCGACTTCGGGCGTCGACCCGGTCGGGCGGCGCCAGTTCTGGGACATTCTGTTCCGGCTGGCGCGCGAGGACGGCGTCGCGATCCTGATTACGACCCATTACATGAGCGAGGCCGAGCACTGCGACCGCCTCGCCCTGATGTACGCCGGACGCATCGTCGCCGATGCCACGCCCGAGGCGCTCAAAGCCGCGCTCGAAACCGAGGCCGGACGGCTGCTCGAACTCGATGTCGCCGACGCCGCGCGCACGCTCGCGCTGGTGCGCCAAGCCGGTTTCGCCGAGGCCTACGTGTACGGCGCGCATGTGCGCCTGTTCTCGCGTGACCCCGAAGCCGACGGCACGCGCATCCGTGCGCTCCTCACCGGCGCGGGCGTAGCGCTGCGTGCCGTCACGCCGCAGCCGCTTTCGATGGAAGACGTGTTCGTGTACCGCGTGACGGCGCTCGAGCGCGCGGCCTCGGGGGCCCCGGCATGAACTGGCGGCGCGCGATCGCGGTCGCCCACAAGGAGTGGCGCGAAATCCTGCGCGACCGTATGTTCTTCGCGCTGGCCTTCGTTGTGCCGGCCGCGCTCATGCTGATTTTCGGCTACGGCCTGTCCCTCGACGTGGAAAACGTGCCGTTCGCGGTCGTGGATTACGACAGGACGCCATTGAGCCGCGACTACGCCTACCGCTTCATCGGTTCGCGCTATTTCGATTTCAAGGGCTACGCGGAAAACGAGCGCGAGCTCGATCCGCTGCTGAAGGACAACAGGATCCGCGCCGCCATCGTCATCCCGCCGCACTTCCAGCGCAACCTGCGGGCAGGCCGCGCGGCCCACGTGCAGACCCTCATCGACGGCACCATCCCGTCCCGTGCCCAGACCACCAAGGGCTATGTCGCCGCCATCAACGGTGATTTCAGCATGGAGCTGCTGGCGCAGCACGTTTCGCGGCTGCGCGGGCTGCCTCTGGATCAGGCGCGCGAGCGTGTCCAGCCGCTGCGCCTGGAGGTGCGCTACCTGTACAACCAGAGCGTCAAGAGCGTCTGGTCGCTCGCCCCCAAGCTGATCATGCTGGTGATGATCTTCGTCCCGCCCTTGCTCACCGCGGTGGGCATCGTGCGCGAGAAGGAGAGCGGATCGATCTACAACATCTACGCCTCGACGGTGAGCCGGGGCGAGTTCCTGCTGGGCAAGCTCGCCCCCTACGTCGCGATTTCCATCGTC
>JAJZRT010000868.1 GCA_021802595.1 Pseudomonadota bacterium | reverse complement strand
GGTCGTCATGATCAGCACAACATTGCGGAAATCCGCCTTGCGGCCGTTGGTGTCGGTCAGCGTGCCGTGATCCATCACCTGCAGCAGCACGTTGAAGATGTCCGGGTGCGCCTTCTCGATTTCATCCAGCAGAACAACGGCATACGGATGCTTGTTGATCGCTTCGGTGAGCAGACCACCCTGGTCGAAGCCGACGTAGCCGGGCGGCGCGCCGATCAGGCGGCTCACAGCATGGCGCTCCATGTACTCGGACATGTCGAAGCGGACCAGTTCGACCCCCAGCACGTAGGCCAACTGGCGCGCAACCTCGGTTTTGCCCACCCCGGTGGGGCCGGAGAACAGGAAGTTGCCGATCGGCTTCTGCGGGTTGCCGAGGCCGCTGCGCGACATCTTGATCGCGGTCGCGAGTGCGTCGATGGCGGCGTCCTGGCCGTAGACCACGGCCTTGAGGTCGCGGTCGAGCGTCTTCAGCGAGTTCTTGTCGTCGGCCGAGACCGTCTTGGGCGGAATCCGCGCGATCTTGGCGATGATGTCCTCGATCTCCTTCGGCGTGATGACGCGCTTCTGCTTCGACTTCGGCAGGATGCGCTGGGCGGCGCCCGCCTCGTCGATGACGTCGATCGCCTTGTCGGGCAGGTGGCGGTCGTTGATGTAGCGCGCCGACAGCTGCGCCGCGGTGGAGAGCGCCGCCGCCGTGTATTTCACACCATGGTGGTCCTCGAAGCGCGACTTCAGGCCGCGCAGGATCGCCACCGTTTCGTTGACCGAGGGTTCCGGCACGTCGATCTTCTGGAAGCGCCGCGACAGCGCGTGGTCCTTCTCGAAAATGCCGCGGTATTCCGTGTAGGTCGTGGCGCCGATGCAACGCAGATTGCCCGACGACAGTGCCGGCTTCAGCAGGTTGGACGCGTCGAGCGTCCCCCCCGAGGCTGCGCCGGCGCCGATCAGGGTATGGATCTCGTCGATGAAGAGCACCGCCTTGGGATTGTCCGACAGTTGCTTCAGCACGCCTTTCAGGCGCTGCTCGAAGTCGCCGCGGTACTTGGTGCCGGCCAGCAACGCGCCCATGTCGAGCGCGTAGACCGTGCTCTGCGACAGGATGTCGGGCACGGTGCCTTCGACGATGCGGCGCGCCAGGCCTTCGGCGATGGCGGTCTTGCCGACCCCCGCCTCGCCCACCAGCAGCGGGTTGTTCTTGCGGCGGCGGCACAGGGTCTGGATCACCCGCTCGAGTTCCTGGTCACGGCCGATCAGCGGATCGATCTTGCCGGCCAGCGCCTGCGCGTTCAGGTTCTGCGCGAAGCTGTCGAGCGGCGAGGCGGCGGGCGATTCGGGATTGGCTTCCGCCGGCTCGTCCGGGCGCGGTGCCGGTTCGCTCTGCGGCGTCTTGGTGATGCCGTGGGAAATGAAATTGACGATGTCGAGCCGGCTCACGCCCTGCTGCGACAGGAAATACACGGCGTGCGAGTCCTTTTCGCCGAACACGGCGACCAGCACGTTGGCGCCGGTCACCTCCTTTTTGCCCGAGGACTGCACGTGCAGGATGGCGCGCTGGATCACGCGCTGGAAGCCGAGCGTCGGCTGGGTATCGACCTCGCCCTCGCCTCCCACCTTGGGGGTGTGCTCGTCGATGAACTTGCCGAGCTGCTCACGCATCGTCTCGATGTTGGCGCCGCAGGCGCGCAGCACCTCGGCCGCGGAGGGGTTGTCCAGCATCGCCATCAGCAGATGCTCCACCGAAATGAATTCGTGGCGCTTCTGCCGCGCATCCATGAAGGCCATGTGCAGCGAAACTTCGAGTTCCTGGGCGATCATCTAGTTTTCCTCCATCGTACATTGCAGCGGGTGCTGGTGCTGCCGGGCGAAATCCACAACCTGCTCGACCTTGGTATGCGCGATATCACGCGGATAGACGCCACACACCCCTACGCCCTCAGTATGCACTTTGAGCATGATTTGTGTCGCCCGTTCATGTTCGATGCCGAAAAACTTCTGCAGCACATGGACCACGAACTCCATGGGTGTGTAATCGTCATTCAGCAGCAATACCTTGAACAACGGCGGCGGCTTCACCTTCGCTGCCGACGGTTCCAACAGGGTACTGCCTTCTCGCTTCGTTGCCATAGCCGGAATAAGCCTGGATTACTGGCCTTATTTTGAGGGGATGGGAGGATTTTTCAAGCCCGCTGGGAGTAGGGGCAGGCGTCGTCGACGCTGGGATGGGGATGGCGGAGAGGGTGGGATTCGAACCCACGGTAGGCTTGCACCTACGCCTGATTTCGAGTCAGGTACATTCGACCACTCTGCCACCTCTCCGGCGGCGCGTATTGTAACCGAGGTCGGCGTGTTCCGTGCCTGCTGGACGAAATTTTCCTGCTGGGCCAGACTGTCTTCATGCCCACCCTAACAAGACAATGATGGGACCGATCGGGAGACTCGCTGCGCTGGCCTGCGTGCTGGCACTGGCTGCCTGCAGCCGCCCTGCGCCGCCACCGGAAACCACCGGTGAACTGCGGGTCGGCACGCGCAACAGCCCGGCCAGCTACTACATCGCCCACAACGGCGAGCCGGCCGGATTCGAACATGACCTGCTCGTGGCGTTCAGCCGCTCGCAGAACTGGACCCTCGAGTGGACGGAGAAATCCCGTCCCGAGGCGCTGTTCGAGCTCCTCGACAGCCACCAGATCCACCTCGCCGCAGCGGCGCTGCCACAGGCCGTGGTCAAGGAACGTCACCTGATCGCCGGTCCGGTGCTGTTCGAGACCCCGGTCCACATCGTGGTGCGCACCGGCGAACGCGTGCCGCGCAACGTCGCCGGCCTGGTGGGCAGGAAGGTGGCCCTGATCATCGGCTCCGGCCATACCCCCATACTGATGCGTCAGAAGCGCAAGCATCCGAAACTG
>JAJZRT010000867.1 GCA_021802595.1 Pseudomonadota bacterium | reverse complement strand
CGATCTCTATAATAAGAGGACATTTTTGTCTGATGAGGGACGCCACGATGACGTCGACCCCCCTGGAGCTGCTCCGGAAATACAGCGTACCCGGTCCGCGTTACACCTCATATCCGACGGCGCCGTATTTCCACACCGGATTCGGCGAAGCGGACTGGGCCGAGGCGCTGGCTGAGCCGGCGCCTGATCGCGGCCTGTCGCTGTATGCCCATATCCCGTTCTGCGACTCGCTGTGCTACTACTGCGGCTGCAACATGGTGGCGACGCGCGATTACAGCAAGACGCAGCCTTATCTGGCCGTCCTCGACCAGGAAATGGCGCATACCGCCCGGCGGGTCGATCCCGCGCGCCGGGTGCGCCAGCTGCACTGGGGCGGAGGGACGCCCACCTACCTGAATCCCGGCGACATCCGCCGCCTGATGGCGATGATGCGGCAGCATTTCACCCTGGCCGATGACGCCGAAATCAGCTGCGAGGTCGATCCGCGCGAACTGACGCGCGCACACCTGGAGGCGCTGCACGAATCCGGCTTCAACCGGGTGTCGTTCGGCGTGCAGGACATGGACCCGGACGTGCAGCAGGCGGTCAACCGTATCCAGCCCGA
Organism: Pseudomonadota bacterium; assembly: GCA_021802595.1. Next base: position 2,301 of record JAJZRT010000867.1, on the reverse strand, counting down.
GTCCCTGATCCGCCAGGTGCTCGACTGGTCACGCGAACTGGGATTCTCCAGCATCAACCTGGATCTGATCGTCGGGCTGCCGAAACAGACGGTGGCCAGCTTCCGCCGTACCCTGGAGCGGGTCACCGAATGGTCGCCCGACCGTCTGGCGGTATTCGCATATGCCCACGTGCCCTGGCTGAAGAAACACCAGAACCTGATCCGCGAGGCGGATCTGCCCGATTCGGCGACGCGCCTCGCCCTGCAGCAGGCGGTGAACGACATGCTCGGCGCGGCGGGTTACGTCAACATCGGCCTCGATCACTTCGCCCGTCCCGACGACGAGCTGGTGCGGGCGCAGCAGAACAAGACGCTATGGCGCAATTTCCAGGGCTACACCACGCACAAGGATTGCGACATCCTGGCGTTCGGCGCGTCCAGCATCAGCCAGACTGCCGACGTGTACATGCAGAACGAAAAGAATCTCAAGCGCTACCAGGAACGGATTGCCGCGACGGGATTCGCCGTCGAGCGCGGCCTCAGGCTCACGCGCGACGACCAGATCCGGCGCGACGCGATCACCCGCGTGATGTGCGATCTGGAGCTCGATTTCACGGCCTTCGGCCGGGAATGGGGCATTCCCTTCACCGACTATTTCGCCGACGCGCTGGCCGATCTGCGTCCGCTCGCCGACGACGGGCTGGTGACCCTCGCGGCGGACCGGATCAGCGTTACGCCCCGTGGCCGTCTGTTCCTGCGCAACATCGGCATGTGCTTCGACCGCTACCTGAAGGAAGCGGCCAGCGACAAGCCACGCTATTCGCGCACCGCCTGATGGCGGGCAGGGTAGCCGCGGGGCCGCCAGCTTTGCCGTAGCCGGCGTGGTCCCATTCATAAACGCCATTGACAAATCGGCCGTGACTTCGCGATAGTCTTCTCCATAACAAGCGGAGAACAGCGGAAGATGCATGTCGACCAATTCAGGCCACGTGCCCGATGGGCATGGCACTGAGCGGGCGGATTGACGCGCAGCGGGAGGCTTCATGGCGTGCGTGGCGGCATCGCACGCTGCCCCCGCTCGCCACCGGGCTGGGCTATTACGTGGGTGCCGTGCTCAGCGTGGCGGCCTCGGCCATGTCCGAGGGCATCGCCATCTTGTGGCTGCCGAACGGCATCCTGCTGGCGGCCCTGCTGCTGGTGCCCCGACGCGCGTGGCTGCCGTGCCTGCTGGCGGCCGTGGCGGGGGAAGTGGCCGCCGACCTTCCCACCTTCACCCTGGCGCAGGCGCTCGGCTTTGCGGCGGTCAACCTGTTCGAATGCCTGCTGGCCGCCGCGTTGCTGCAGCGCATCGCCCGCCCGTTTGCGCTCGACCGGCTGCGCCACGTCGCGCTGTTCGGGCTGCTCCTGGTGCTTGCCAGTGGGCTGGCCGCCCTGCTGGGGGCCTCGATCTATGTGCTGAGTGTCCCGACCACCGCCTCGTTCGGGGACTTCTGGACAATCTGGTGGCTGGGCGATGCCATGGGCGTGCTGCTGGTGACGCCGCTCGTGCTGGGCTGGCTGCAGGGTCCGTCCACATCGTTCGAAAAATACCATCCCCTGGAAGCCACAGCGCTGTTGGCGTTGACCCTGTTGCTCGCAATCTGGGTCTTTACGCAACCTGCCCACCTTTCTGGCAGTTTTCCCAGGATGGCCTTCCTGTTGATGCCGTTTCCCATCTGGGCAGCCGCCCGCTTCGGGGTGCGGGGCGCCGCCAGCATCACGCTGCTGATCGCCGCCATCGCCATCGCGGCCACGCTGAACGACATGGGCCCCTTGCTTGCAGACAGACCCGCGGACACGGTTCTGCTGCTGCAGGAATATCTGGCCGTGCTGGCGTTCTCGTCCCTGGCGCTGGCTGCGCTGCTGCAGGAGCTGCGCGTGACCCACGACCAACTCGACCGGCTGAACCGCGAACTCGAAGCGCGAGTGGAAGCCCGTACGCGCGAATTGCAGGAAGCCAACCAGCGTCTGCAGGAACTGGCCTCGATCGACCCCTTGACCGGTGCCAGCAACCGGCGCCATTTCATGGAACTGGCCAAGGCCGAGATCAGCCGCGCCAAGCGCCAAGGGCTGCCGCTGTCGGCGATCATGCTGGACATCGATTTCTTCAAGTCGGTCAACGACCGCTTCGGCCACGAAGCCGGCGACAGGATACTGGCGGCGCTTGCTGCCACCATTCGCACGACGCTTCGCGGCGGCGACATCTTCGCCCGCATGGGCGGCGAGGAATTCATTGTCATGCTGCCCGGCCAGGGGATTTCAGAGGCATTCCAGATGGCCGAG
>JAJZRT010000866.1 GCA_021802595.1 Pseudomonadota bacterium | reverse complement strand
CGCCCCAGCAAGTCGTAGAGAATGCCTTCGCGCATGGCGGTCTCGGCGACGTCCATCTGCTCGATTTCAAGCTCGGCGAACAGGCCGGCCATGATGGCGAAGCCGCCGGCGATGACCGGACGGCGGTCGCGCGTCAGACCGGGCAGTTCGAGCGTGTCGAGTTGCCCGGCCCTGATGAACTGGGCGCGCAGCTGGGCGAGTCCGTCGGCGGTGATGCCGTGCGCCGACCAGCCGCACTGTTCGAGGATTTCGCGCAAGGCGCGTGCGGTGCCGCTGGAGCCCACCGCCTGCTGCCAGTTGCCTCGGGAAAACTCTTTGGCGATACGCTCGACTTCGACGCGGGCCGCGGTCTCGGCGGCTTTCAGTGCGGCCTTGTCGGTCACACCCTCGGCAAAGAAGCGCCGGGAGAAATTGACGCAGCCCATGTGCAGGCTTTCGCGCTCGTGGGGTTTCAGCCCGTGGCCGATGATGAATTCGGTGGAACCGCCGCCGATGTCGACGACCAGGCGCCGGTCGGGCGAGGCCGGCAGCGAATGGGCGACGCCGAGATAGATGAGCCGCGCTTCCTCGCGTCCGGCGACGATCTCGATCGGATGTCCGAGCGCGGCCTCGGCCCGGGGAATGAATTCGCCGGCATTCTTGGCGACGCGCAGCGCCGAGGTGCCGACGCAGCGGATCGCTTCCGGCGACAACCCGCGCAGTCGTTCGCCAAAGCGCTGCAGGCAGGCCAGCGCGCGTTCCTGGGCAGCGGCGTCGAGCCGCTTGTCGTCACCGAGTCCGCCGGCCAGGCGCACGGTTTCCTTCAGCGAGTCGAGCGGATAGAGCTGGTCGCCGGCGACCCGCGCCACTTCCAGGCGGAAGGAGTTGGATCCGAGGTCGACGGCGGCAAGGGTGTCGTAGGTTTTCATGCGGCGTTGCCGAAAAACAGATAGGCCATGCCGATGGCGGCGAGAATGCCGGCAACGTCGGCGATCAACCCGCAGGTAACGGCGTGGCGAACACGACGGACGCCGACTGCACCGAAGTACACCGCCAGCACGTAGAAGGTCGTCTCGGTGCTGCCCTGCACGATGGAAGCGAGCCGGCCGGCGAAGGAATCGGCGCCGTGCGTCTGCATGGTATCGATCATCATGGCACGCGCGCCGCTGCCGGAAAACGGCTTCATCAGCGCGGTGGGCAGCGCGTCGACCCAGCGGGCATCGAATCCCATGGCCAGCACGGCGCTGCGCACGCCGCTCATCAGCAGGTCGAGCGCGCCGCTGGCGCGGAACATGCCGATCGCCACCAGCATGGCGACAAGATACGGAATGATCGTGACGGCCGTGTGAAAGCCCTCCTTGGCGCCCTCGATGAAGGCCTCGTAGGCATTGACGCGGCGCCACACCGCCATCAGCAGGAAAGTCACGATGAGGCCGGACAGCACGACGTTGCTGAGGATGGCCGACTGCCGGGTCATCTCGGCGGCATCGAGGCTTCCGAAATACGCCACCAGTCCGCCGATCAGCGTGGTGGCGCCGCCCAGGTAAGCCATCGTGACGCGGTTCCACAGGTGCAGGCGCTGGAACAGGCCGGTGACCAGGATGCCGGTGAGGGTGCCGACGTAGGTGGTGATGAGCAGCGGCACGAACACGTCGGTGGGGTCGGCGGCGCCGAGCTGCGCGCGGAAGGTGAAGATGGTGACCGGCAGCAGGGTCACCGACGCGGTATTGATCACCAGGAACAGGATTTGCGCGTCGCTGGCCGTATCGGGCGAGGGGTTGAGCGTTTGCAGCTCCTGCATCGCCTTGATGCCGAGCGGGGTCGCGGCATTGTCGAGTCCCAGCATGTTGGCGCCCATGTTCATGGTCATCGCACCGAGCGCGGGATGGTTGGGCGGCACGTCGGGAAACAGGCGGCGGAACAGCGGTGCCAGGCCGCGCGTCAGCACGTCGAGCATGCCGGCGCGCTCGCCGACCTTCATCACACCCAGCCACAGCGCCATCACGCCGGTGAGGCCGAGGGCGATTTCAAACGCCGTCTTGCTGCTGTCGAACAGCGACTTCACCAGCGCGGCAAACACGCCGGCGTCGCCGAGGAAAACCAGCTTGAACAGCGCGATCAGGAAGGCGAGCAGGAAAAAGCCGACCCACAGCGCGTTGAGCATGGGTGCTGTTCAGGATATCCAGCCGGCGATGACGATCAGCAGCCCGGCCGCCAGCCAGATCACCAGACCGCGCCAGATCATGCTGACCGCGCTGTCGATGCAGTCGGCGTCGGGCGCTTGACCGGTGCCGAGCTCGGGCCGCCACACGGACTCGCCGCCCACGTTGACGCTCTGGCCCAGTTTCACGCCCATGGCGCCGGCCCCCGCGGCCAGCACCACGCCCTCTTCCGTCTCCGGCCAGCTGGCGGACTGCGTCCGCCAGCAATAGGTGGCGTCCTCGAAATTGCCGGCAATCGCATAGGTCAGTGCGGTGAGCCGCGCGGGCATCCAGTTGATGAAATGGAAGATGCGCTGTGCGCACAGGCCGAAACGCCCGCGCGAGTCGGTCCAGCGGCGCGCGAGGATCGACGCGGTACGGAAGAGCACTGCGCCGACCGGCCCCAGCGGCAGCAGCAGAACGAACCAGAACAGCACGCCGAACATCTGGCGCTGGCTCGCGGCCATCACCTGTTCGATGGTCACGCGCGCGATGTCGTCGGCGCTGAACTGGCTGGCATCGCCGCCACGCCAGCCACCCAGCTGTGCGCGTGCCGCATCGAGTTCGCCGGCCCGCAGCAGGCGCGCGATGCGCTCGGCATCGTCGCTGAAATACTTGAAACCGAGGGTCAGATACAGCACCGTCACATTCCACGCCCAGCCGAGAAACGGGCTGATGCCGCCGAGCAGAAAAAAGATCAGCCACACCCCCGCCAGGACCGGCCCGA
>JAJZRT010000865.1 GCA_021802595.1 Pseudomonadota bacterium | reverse complement strand
GGCGTGGCAATCTGCGCTGACCGGTGAGCATACATTCCCCATAGAGGCGCGCAGTGCGCGCCCCTACACATACGCCGCAGAATCTTACAGCGAAACCCAACAAACCACGTCATTCTATATTGTGTACCACGTAACGTCTACCTCGCGATGACAAGCCTTCGATTTTCCGTCATTGCGAGCCGCCAGGATTCTGTCATTGCGAGCCGCGCAGCGGCGTGGCAATCTGCGCTGACCGGTGAGCATCCATTCCACATAGGGCGCGCAGTGCGCGCCCCTACACATGCGCCACAGGGATGAAACCGGTGACGTAATACTTCCCTCAACCCAACCTGCGTGAAAATTCCTTAAAACTGTATTACAATACATTTACATCACCTATACCTCATCCAGGATGGTCGGCATGGTTCTCCCCTGCCGGCGTCGGGCTGAACTCCCGTCGAAAAGCGCCACCACCAGAATTTTAGGAGACTCATCATGAAACTCTGGTCGAACTACGTTTTGGCCGCGACAATCGACGAAGCGGTCCAGGCGCTGGCAACTGCCGGCGGCACCGCAAAACCCGTGGCTGGCGGCACCGATCTGCTGCTCGAACTGCAGCAAGGCCGCCACGAACCGGTACATACTCTGGTGGATGTTTCCGCCATTCCAGACCTGCAGCGGCTTGAAGAGCGCAGCGGGCAAATTTTCATTGGGGCCGGCGTTCCCGTTGCGCGCATCGTGGCACACCCTTTGATGCGCTACCATGCCCCGGGCGTGGTCGAAGCCTGCGGATTGATCGGCGGACCGCAGGTGCGCAATACCGCCACCCTGGGCGGCAACGTCGCCCACGCGCTGCCGGCTGCCGACGGCATGATCTCGCTGGCGGCAATGGACGCCGTCGCCGAAGTGGCAGGAGCCAACGGGCTGCGCCTGGTGCCTTTGCTGGAACTCTTCCGCGGGCCGGGCAAATCCGTATTGAGCGAGAACAACGAGATTCTTACCGGTTTTTACCTGCCGCTGCGTCAGGCGGGCCAGAGTTCGGCATTTTCGCGCATCATGCGCCCGCAGGGCGTCGCGCTGCCGATTCTCAACATGGCCGTCTGGCTGCAGCGCAGGGAAGATCACATCGAGTGCGTCCACATCGCGGTTGGACCTGCCGGTCCAACCCCGCAGCGCGCCCTGGCCGTCGAGGAATTCCTGGCGGGCAAGCCTGCCGCACCGGAAACAATCGACCTGGCCGTCGATCTGATCCGAACCAGCATGAAATTCCGCACCAGCCCGCGCCGGGCGACGGCTGAATACCGTCAGCATCTGGTGGGCGTGCTTTTATTAGAAGTGTTCGACAAAGCCTGGCTGCGTGCCAGCAGCATGGAGGCAATTTAATGGCTGCAAAACCCCTTGAATTTACTGTTAATGGCAAACCGGTCTCCGTCGAGCCGGTCGAAGGTGAAATGCTGGCGGATTTGCTGCGCGAACGCCTGCGTTTGACCGGCGTCAAAATTGGCTGCAACGAGGATGAATGCGGCGCCTGCACGGTCGTCATCGACGGCGAGCCGGTGCTCTCCTGCAATTACCCGGCGCTTAAAGCCCACGGCAAAACGATCACCACCATCGAAGGTCTGGCCCGAAAGAACGGAGCCGAGCCGCATCTGCATCCGCTGCAGGACGCCTTTATTCAATATGGCGCGGTGCAGTGCGGGTTCTGCATCCCGGGGCAGTTGATGACCTCGTATGCATTGCTGGAGCACAACCCCGACCCCAGCGAAGACGACATCAAGGTCGCGCTCAAGGATACCTTATGCCGCTGCGCCGGTTATCCGTCGATAATCGGCGCCATTCAGGCGGCCGGGAAATCCATCCGCACCGGCCAGCCGGTCGAGCCGCCGCAGATCGAACCCTCCCCGCGGGCGCGAAAATCGGTGGGGACCATCGCACCGCGGCCGGACGCGGTCGAAAAAGTTACCGGGAGCGCAATTTACACCGACGATCTGTATTTTGACGGCATGCTGCACGCCCGTGTCAAACGCGCCATGGTGCCAAGCGCCATCGTCACCCGCCTGGACACCAGCAAAGCCCGCGCGCTGCCGGGCGTAGCCGCGGTTTTGACCGCCGATGACATCCCGGCCGAGCATGTGCATGGGCTGGTGGTACCGGATTGGCCCAGCCTGGTTGGTGCCGGCGAACGCGTGCGCACCGTGGGTGATGCGCTGGCCATCGTCGCCGCCGAGACCCGCGCCATTGCATCCGAAGCGCTGGATTTGATCGAAGTCGAATTTGACCTGCTGCCGGTGGTCTCCAACCCGGTGCAGGCCCGCCAGGATGACGCCCCGCAGATTCACCCCAAGGGCAATCTGCTCAAGCACATCAAGGTGCGCAAGGGCGACATGGACGCGGGATTCGCGGATGCGGATGTGGTCCTGGAAGAAACATTCAACACCCCCATGCACGACCACGCTTTCCTCGAGCCGGAATGCAGTATCGCCCGGCCGCTGGCGGATGGGCGCATGGAGATCTATGTCGGGTCGCAAATCCCCTACTCCGACCGCAACCAGGTCGCGCGCGCGCTGGGCTGGCCGGAAACCCGCGTGCGCATCATTGGTCAGTTGATCGGCGGCGGATTCGGCGGCAAGGAAGACATCGCCGGTCAGATCCATGCCGCGCTGCTGGCCAACGTCACCGGACGGCCGGTCAAGCTGTTGTACGACCGCCACGAAAGCCTGATTGCCCACCCCAAGCGCCATGCCACCCAGATTCGGGTCAAGGTGGGCGCCAGGAAGGACGGTCAGCTGACCGCGGTCGAGACCGAATTGTACGGCGACACCGGGGCTTACGCCTCGCTTGGTGAAAAAGTGATGACCCGCGCCACCACCCACTCGTCCGGGCCTTACGAAGTGCCCAATGTGCGCGCCGATTGCTACGCCATGTACAC
>JAJZRT010000864.1 GCA_021802595.1 Pseudomonadota bacterium | reverse complement strand
CCCACAACCCCGAACATCCGGGCCGAGATTGCCGCCAGCAGCGAGCCCGCCAGCGTGCTGGCCGAGCGCTACAACTTGAGCCTGTGCACCGTCTACAAGTGGAAGCGGCGCGACGTCTTTACCGACAAGTCCCACACGGCGCACCGCTTGCAGACCACCCTGACGGCGCAGCAAGAGATCATCGCCGTTCATCTGCGCAAAACCCTGTTGCTGCCGCTGGATGACCTGCTCTCGGTGGTGCGCGAGTTCCTCTGCCCCAAGGCCTCGCGCTCCGGGCTGGATCGCTGCCTGCGCCGCCATGGTGTGGGCAACCTGAACGCCCTCAAGCCCGCCGCCGCTCCTGCGCCCCACAAGGCCTTCAAAGCCTATGAGCCGGGCTACCTGCACATGGACCTCAAGTACCTGCCCCAGATGGCTGACCAGACCCGGCGCAGCTACCTGTTTGTGGCCATAGACCGGGCCACGCGCTGGGTCTTTGTGCAGATCAAAAGCAACAAAAGCGCACACAGCGCTTCCAGCTTTCTGCGCGCGCTGCACAAGGCTTGCCCAATCAAGATCCAGAAGTTGTTGACCGACAACGGAAAAGAGTTCACCGACCGTCTGTTTGGCGGCGCCCAGCGCAAGCCCAGTGGCACGCATGAGTTTGATCAACTCTGTCAAGCCTTGGATATCGAGCACCGCCTGACCAAGCCCAGGACGCCCCAGACCAACGGCATGGTCGAGCGCTTCAATGGGCGCATCGCCGACGTGCTCAAGACCAACCGCTTTCGCAGCGGGGAGGACATGGAGCAGACGCTGCTGCGCTATGTGCGCCTGTATAACCATCAACTGCCCCAGTCAGCCCTCAAGAGCCAAACGCCCTTGCAGGCCATGAAAGCATGGTACGCTTCACACCCTCATCTCTTTCATCGGGCGCCTTATGATCGTCCGGGATGTGACAAATAAGCCGTCCCGGCGCATCGTGCCGGGCTACACGGTCATGGACGACAAGGGCGGATCGATCGGCAGCATGAAGCCGCAGGACGCCACGCCGCCGGCGCAGGGCGAGCAGGTGCTCGACGTGAAGAAGGGCAACATGACGGAGATTGATCCCGGCCAGCGCATGAACAGCCGCTGCTTCTGCGTCAGCCTCGACCAGCAGGCGCTGGCTGCCGCCCTGACCGAGCAGCTGGGCACCGCCGAGCTGTCGGCGCTGGTGCACGAGCGCTGCCCGGTGCTGTTTTCGGCGCGTCCCGTGTTCATCTCGGAGCATCACACGGAGCGCATGCGCGAAGTGGTTGGAGCGGTTGAAGCGGTGGTGGCGATGCGGGCATACCAGGACCACGTGCTGCGCGACGCGCCGGCGATCGCGCGCCATCGGCAGGGTGAGGTCAAGGGTGCCTTCTTCGGCTACGACTTCCACCTGCGCGGCGATGACATCGGCCTTATCGAGATCAATACCAACGCCGGCGGCGCCATGCTCAACGCGGTGATGGCGCGCGCGCACCGCGCCTGTTCGCTCGATTCCGAGCAACTGGCCGAGGCTGCGGCGTCGGGCGCGGTGTTCGAGCAGCGGATCGTCGACATGTTCCGCGCCGAGTGGCAGCTGGGCGGGCACGGCAGGCCGCTGCGAACCATCGCCATCGTCGATACCGCGCCCGCGAAGCAGTACCTGTATCCCGAATTCCTGCTGTTCCAGCGCCTGTTCGAACGCCATGGATTGCGCACCGTGATCGCCGATCCCGAGGAATTCGAATTTCGGGATGGCGTGCTGTGGCATGGCGACCTGGCCGTCGACCTGGTCTACAACCGACTGACCGATTTCATGCTCGAGACTCCGGCCAGCGCGGTGCTGCGCGATGCCTATCTCGCTGACGCGATGGTCCTCACGCCCCATCCGCGTGCGCATGCGCTGTTTGCGAACAAGCGCAACCTGGCGGTGCTGTCGGATTCGACGCTGCTGGAGTCGCTCGGGGTGCCGGCCGCGGCGCGCGCGATTCTGCTGGCCACCGTGCTGCATACCGAGGTGGTGGACGCCGCCAACGCCGAGCGGCTGTGGAGCGAGCGCCGCAGGCTGTTCTTCAAGCCGAATGCGGGCTTCGGCTCGCGCGCCGCCTATCGCGGCGAAAAGCTCACCACGCGCGTATGGCAGGAGATCCTGGCGGGGGACTACGTCGCACAGGAAATGATGGTGCCCGGCGAGCGGATCGCCGGAGATGCGGAGAATCCGGCGTCGCTGAAGTTCGACTTGCGGATGTATGCCTACGACGGCGAAGCGCAGTGGGTGGCCGCGCGCATGTACCAGGGACAGACCACCAATTTCCGCACGCCGGGAGGTGGCTTCGCGCCGGTCTACAGCCTGCGCGGGAAGGGGGGCTGCGCCGAACAATGCCCAATATAGAACATACGGTTACCGTGTAAGCCTCCGCGGGTGCGGGGAGCTATATGTTCACTTGCCCGGACCGGCTTCTTCGATCACCCCCGCGCTGACAAACGCGTCGATCTCCGCATCGCTGTAATCGTACTCGCGCAGCAGTTCGCGCGAGTGCTCGCCCAGCATCGGCGCCGGCCGGTCGATGCGGGTCGGCGTCTTCGAAAAATGGATCGGGCACCCGATCGCCTTGGTCGGTCCGGCTTGCGGATGCACCAGGTCCACCACCATCTCGCGCGCCAGCGTCTGCGGGTGCGTCAGCGCTTCGGCGATCGTATGCACCGGGCCGACAGGCACGCCGGCCGCATCGAAAATTTCGATCCACTCCGCCTTGCCGCGCGTCGCCACGATGGCATTCATCGCCGCCACCAATTCCGGGGATAGGAAATCCAACCGCATGAGCACAAGTATGGCACACGTTTGGGGCGTCTCAGGCATGCACACAGGGGACTGCTGGGTTGATTTCTCAAAGCCAGTTGCCCGAGATTTTTCGGTATGACCC
>JAJZRT010000863.1:763-2913 GCA_021802595.1 Pseudomonadota bacterium | reverse complement strand
ATAGGCCACCCGATCCTGGTTGTTCTTGCGCCCGCCCTGACGCGACGCCTGGTAAATGGTGAATTTCATGGCGATACTTTAGAACAATTCGCGGTTCAGTGAGCGTTTGATGCTGGAAAGCAACGAAGAACGGGGCGGTGCCATGGCACTGCGATCCATCAGCACTTTCTGCAGGCTGAACACGCTTTGCGGGCGCTCCATGTAGTTGAGCTTGAGGCACTGGTCGACGGTTTCCAGCAACTGGTCGGAGTAGGTGCCGCGCCAGTTCAGCGTTGCGGGCACCAGCTTGTCGTTGAGCAGCCGCGCATCGGCTGCCTGCGGCGGATAGCCGGCCAGGCAGGCATACAGGCTGGCGCCGACGCTGTAGATATCGGTCCACGGCCCCAGCCGCTCGCGGTTGTGGTACTGCTCGGGCGCGGCAAAGCCGGGCGTATACATCGGCTGCAGCTTGCTTTCCTCCTGGGTCAGCGTCTGCCGGGCCGCGCCGAAGTCGATCAGCACCGGCGAGCCGTCCAGGCGGATGTAGAGATTGGATGGCTTGATGTCGAGATGCAGCAGCTTGTGCGTATGCACCTCGCGCAGGCCGTTCAGCAACTGCGCGAAGACACGGCGGATGAAGCTTTCGCGGATGGTGCCGCGGTTGGCCTGGATATGCTGCTGCAGGGTCTTGCCGCGCTCGAAGCGCATCACCATGTAGACGGTGTCGTTGGCGCGGAAGAAGTTGATCACGCGCACGACGTTGGGGTGGTCAATGAGCGCCAGCGCCCGGCCTTCCTCGAAGAAGCACTTCATGCCGTGGCGGAAGATGTTGTTGTTCTCGGTCGAGTTGGCCTGGACGATGACCGAGCCCTCGGTACGCAGCACCAGGGCGCCCGGCAGATATTCCTTGATCGCCACCGACTGGTTGGCATCGTCGCGCGCCAGATAGACCATGCTGAAGCCACCGCCGCCGATCTTGCGCACGATGGTGTATTCGTTCAGACGGTATCCGTTGGGAAGCGCCTGATTGGGTTGAGTCGCCATAGTCGAACGTCTATTATCTTTTCTGTTTCCAGCTGGCCCAGCCGGCACAATCCACCGCCGGCCACGTGCCGGCAACACTCACAACAACCTGTCTGTACATCGCTAATGACCACCAGCATGACCGGGTTCGCCGCCCACAGTCTCAACCTCGACCATGCCAGCGTCAATATCGACCTGCGCAGCGTCAACCAGCGCTATCTCGAACTGCATTTCCGCCTGGCCGACGAATTCCGCGCCCTGGAGCCGCAGTTGCGCGAACTGATCCAGCAGCGCCTGGCGCGCGGCAAGGTGGAGTGCCGCATCAGCCTCGCCCCGCTCCCCACCGCCTCGCTGGATAACGGCCTGAATCCGGACATTCTTGAGCAGCTGGCACACTGGCAGGACGACGTGCTCGAACAGTTGCCCGGCGCAGCGCCACTGTCCGTGAACGACATCCTGCGCTGGCCCGGCGCCGTACAGACCGCCTCGCTGTCGCCGGAGGCGCTGAACGAGGCGGCGCTGGCCGGGATGCGCGCCACGCTGGACGAACTGGTGGAAAGCCGCCAGCGCGAGGGCGCCAAGCTGAAACAGCACATTCTCGACCGCCTGGCCGCCGCCGAAGCGCAGGTGGCCGGCCTGCAGCCGCTGCTGCCCGCGCTGGCGGCCGCCCAGCGCGACAAGCTGGCGGAACGCCTGCGCGATGCGCTGGGCGAAGCCGGCCACGAACGGCTGGCGCAGGAAGTCGCGCTGGCGGCGCAGAAAGCCGATATCGACGAGGAATGCTCGCGCCTCGCCACCCATTTTTCCGAGGTGCGCCGGGTGCTGAACCAGGCCGGTGCGGTCGGCAAGCGGCTCGATTTCCTGATGCAGGAACTGCATCGCGAGGCGAACACCCTGGGATCGAAATCGGTCGCGGTGGAAACCTCGCGCGTCTCGCTCGAGCTCAAGGTGCTGATCGAGCAGATGCGGGAACAGGTGCAGAACATCGAATGACAACCGGAACGGAGCAACCATGACCCCTCCCCCCAGCGAAGGCGTGCTTTACATCGTCAGCGCCCCCTCGGGCGCCGGCAAGACCAGCCTGGTCAAGGCGCTGCTGAAAACCGACCCCGCCATCCGCCTGTCGGTCTCCTACACCACCCGCCCCC
>JAJZRT010000863.1:0-753 GCA_021802595.1 Pseudomonadota bacterium | reverse complement strand
TACCATTTCGTCGACCGCGAACGCTTCGAGCTCATGTTGTCCGAAGGCGAGTTTCTCGAGCACGCCGAGGTATACGGCAATTTTTACGGCACCTCGAAAGGCAGCATCGGCCGCGACCTCAATGCCGGACGCGACGTCCTGCTGGAGATCGACTGGCAGGGCGCCGAGCAGGTACGGCGACATTTTCCGCAATCCGCCTCGATTTTCATCCTGCCGCCGTCGTTCAGTGCGCTGCGCACCCGTCTGGCCGGGCGCGGCCAGGACAGCGACGAGGTGATCGAGCGCCGGCTGGCCGCCGCCGCCCACGACGTCGCTCACGCCGATGCGTTCGACTATATAATTGTGAACGATGATTTCGATCATGCCCTGCAGGATCTGGTCGCGATCACCCGCAGCATTCGCCTCGAGGCGGCGCGCCAGCTCAAGCGGCACAGCGCGCTGTTCGAGGAATTCCGACGTATCTGAGTACCACCCCCCTGTAGCTGGAGCAACCTTATGGCCCGCATTACCGTTGATGACTGCATCGAGATGTTCCCCAACCGGTTCGAGTTGACCCTCGCCGTGACCTATCGGGCCCGCCAGCTGGCACAGGGATCGCAGCCCATGGTCGAGTCGAAGGACAAACCCATCGTCACCGCATTGCGCGAAATCGCCGCGGGCAAGGTCGGCCGTGAGATCCTCAACCGGGGCCGCGCCTGATCCCTCGCCTGCAAGACAACCGGCGCACGCACGCCGCGCGCCGCCGATGACGCA
>JAJZRT010000862.1 GCA_021802595.1 Pseudomonadota bacterium | reverse complement strand
AGCGTGCTCTGGCCGTCGTCATGCGCGGCACCGCGACAGCGCACTTCGGATCAGGTCAGAGATCTGCTGGCTGACATCGGCGTGCGGGCAAAGCCCGACGCCCTTGCGCTGGCTCTGGTGACGATGTGCGAATGCTACGAGCGCGCCGCCCGGGTATTTCCACGTGGCTCGGTCGCAGCCGGCATGCTGGACGGCGCCTTCGGTAAAGCGCCGGAGGTGTCGCGGCGGATACTGGAGGTTGCGTGAAGATCGACAGCTGCTACCTGGGAGACTGTCGGGACTCCATGCGCCTCATGCTCGAGCAGGGGGGGGGGGCGTAAGGTGCAGACCATCGTCACCAGCCCACCCTATTGGGGCCTGCGCGACTACGGCATGGATGGGCAGCTCGGTATGGAGCCGACGCTGCGTGAATTCCTGGCCAACATGGTCGCAGTGTTCGACCTCGCTCACCAGCTGCTCGCCGACGACGGAACTCTTTGGCTCAACATGGGCGACAGCTACGCCAGCCGCGGTGGCCCGACTGGCCCGCAGACTGGCGCGCAGTTCATCAACCGCGTGCGCGGCAAGGCTGCTATCTGCCTCGCAAACCGAAATGCCGGCCGCGATGAGGGTCTGAAGCCGAAAGACCTGGTCGGCCAACCGTGGCGCCTCGCTTTTGCGCTCCAGGACGCCGGCTGGTATCTGCGCCAGGACATTATCTGGGCCAAGCCCAACCCAATGCCCGAGTCGGTGCGCGATCGCTGCACCAAGTCGCACGAGTACTTGTTCCTGCTCACCAAGAGCGAGCGGTACTACTTCGACCAGGAAGCCATTCTCGAGCCGGTCAGCCCAAATACACACGCCAGGCTGCGCCAGGACGTGCAGAGCCAGATCGGCTCCGAGCGTGCCAACGGTGGTGCTCGATCAGATCGGCCAATGAAGGCCGTTTCGCGCGTCCCGGCAGGCTGGGCGACTGGCACCGATCGCAAGCACGAAGAGACTGAAGGCCGCTATTCCGAGAAGCGCAAGGTTTATCCAGGTACCGGCGTCGGTTTTGGTCGCGGCACTGATGCCGAGAAACGCGGCCGTGGCCGAGTGAAGAACAACGAAAGCATGGATGCTGCGCTGGCCATCATGCCGGACAAGCGCAACTGCCGCAGCGTCTGGACTATCCCGACAGAAAGCTATAGCGAAGCCCACTTCGCCACATTTCCACAGGCACTGGTCGAGCCGTGCATCCTCGCCGGCACCCGCCCGGGGGATGTCGTTTTTGACCCGTTTCTTGGGTCCGGCACCGTCGCCCAGGTAGCGCAACGACTCGGGCGCCATTGGGTGGGCTGCGAACTCAATCCCCAATATCTCGAGCTGCAACGCGCCAGAACGCGCCAGCGCGGGCTCATTTTGGAGACCGCATGAATTATTACGAGCACCACATCAAGGACTACGCAGCCGCAACTGGTCATCTGAGCTGGGAAGAAGACCTCGCCTACACGAGGCTGTTGCGCTGGTACTACCGTAAAGAAGCCCCGATTCCGTCCGACATCAAGGAAGTCTGTCGCCTCGTCTGTGCGACGACGAAGATACAGCGCCAGGCAGTCGAAACGGTGCTGCGCGAGTTCTTCGAGCTGCGTACCGATGGTTGGCACAAGGATACCTGCGACGATGTCATAGAGGCTTTCCGTGCAGGTGAGCCAGCGCGTGATGCCAAGAAGAAAAATGAGGAAGTTCGGCTCTCAAGGCACCGTGAAGAACGCGCCAAACTGTTCACGCAACTCAATGAAGCTGGAATTCACGCATCCTGGAACACCGGAATCAAGGAACTGCGTGTGTTGGTCGAGAAACTGCCTGCTGCGAAACCCGAAACACCAGCAACGGCAACAGTAACACAACCTGCAACGGCACCTGCAACGCTTGCCACGGCTACCCAATACCCAGACACCAGTACCCAGACACCAGGAATAAAAGCTACTGATGAAAGTAGCGTTGTACACGCTGAACCGTCAGCGCCTGAAACGCCCACCGAGAACACCACTCGCAAAGGCGAGTTATGCAAGCGCCTGCGGGTGATCGGTATAGACGCAGCGCCACACCTCGAAGCCTGGACTGAGCTGTTACCGGCCTATAGCGACGAGGAAATCATCGCAGCAGCTGAGTCTGCTCGAGACAAAAAACCAAGCGAACGCCTGCACCTGAACTACTTGCTGCCGATCCTACGGGACCGCGCCAAGCCAAAATCGGCCGAGGGAGGAAAGTCGAAGAAATTCGATCCGGTCGCCTACGTCAATCGAAACCGCACCAGCGGAAAGGGGAACAGCAATGCATCCGACAGCCAGACAGTCATCGACGGCACAGCTGAGCGCCTGGCTTGACCCGCACCCGAAGCTCGAGGGCGTGGCGCTGATCGACCACCTTTTCAATAAGCTCGACGGCCTCTACCCGCACCGCTGGCGCTCGGCATTTGCCAACGAGCACGCGATCGCCAACTGGCGCCAAGCGTGGGCCGAGGGCTTCTGCGACGAGAACCTGACGCTCAACGAGATCAAGGCCGGAATCTCGGCGTGCCGTCGGCTGTTCGACTGGCCACCGTCGTTCGCTGAGTTCGCCAAGGTCTGCAGGCCGGCGATCGACTACGAGCGCGCCTACCTCGAAGCGATCGAGCAGATGCGCATGCGCGAAAGCGGCGACGACACCTGGAGCAGCCCCGCCGTCTTCTGGGCAGCCTGCAAGGTCGGTGGCGATCTGCGCGCTCACTCCTACCACGCCGTCAAGGTCCGCTGGCAGGCCGCGCTCGACGACGCGCTCGACGGCATCCGCACCGGCAAGCTGCCGGCCGATATTCCTGCCCGGGCGATCGCGCTGCCGGCGCCAGGGAAAACGACGGTACCGCCCGACGTGGCGCGCGAGCGTATAGCGAAGATCAACGAGCTGCTCTCCC
>JAJZRT010000861.1 GCA_021802595.1 Pseudomonadota bacterium | reverse complement strand
CGGGGCGTGGAGGCGGCGATCGAGTCGAACTCGGCTTTCGTCTGCTTTTCCGCCAGCGGCGGCGCGCGCATGCAGGAAGGCCTGTTCTCGCTGATGCAGATGGCGAAGACCTCGGCTGCGCTGACCCAGTTGTCGCGCCATCGGCTGCCTTTCGTGTCCGTGCTGACCGACCCGACCATGGGCGGCGTGTCGGCGAGCTTCGCCATGCTGGGCGACCTGATCGTCGCCGAACCCAACGCGCTGATCGGTTTTGCCGGCCCGCGCGTGATCGAACAGACCGTGCGCGAAACGCTGCCGGAAGGCTTCCAGCGCGCCGAATTCCTGCAGGAGAAGGGCGCCATCGACCGCATCATCGACCGCCGTCAGATGCGCGGGGAACTGGCCGCCACGCTGGCGATGATGATGGGACGCCCCGCGCTTGCCGCCTAGTTTGTCCCTGAATGACTGGCTTGCACGGCTGGAACGGCTGCATCCCAGCACGATCGAACTGGGACTTGAGCGGGTACGGCGCGTCAGGAATGCGCTCGGGCTTGCCCCGGCCTTCCCGCTGATCACCGTCGGCGGCACCAACGGCAAGGGTTCGACCTGCGCCTATCTCGAAGCCATTCTCGCCGCCGCCGGTTACAAAACGGGGCTCTACACTTCGCCGCATCTGCTGCGCTACAACGAGCGCGTGCGCATTGCCGGCAGGGAAGCATCCGACGCCGAACTGGTGGCCGCATTCGAGCAGATCGATGCGGCGCGCGGCGACATCTCGCTGACCTATTTCGAGTTCGGCACGCTGGGCGCCATGCTGCAGTTCATCGCAGCCGGCGTCGACGTGGCCATCCTGGAAGTGGGGCTCGGCGGACGGCTCGATGCGGTCAACGTGTTCGATGCCGATGTCGCGGCCGTCACCAGCGTCGACCTCGACCACATGGACTACCTGGGCGACACGCGCGAAAAGATCGGTTTCGAGAAGGCCGGCATCTACCGTGCCGGACGGCCTGCAATTTGCGCCGATCCAGCGCCGCCGGCCAGCCTGCTCGAACATGTCCGGCGCATCGGTGCCGGGCTACGCTGCGTGGGACGCGATTTCTTCGCGCTGCGCGAGGGCGATCGCTGGGCCTATCGCGGTGCCGCGCTGGCCTGGCAGGATTTGCCGCTGCCCGCCATGGCGGGCGCCTTCCAGCTGCGCAACGCGGCCGGGGCACTGGCGGTGCTGGAAGCCGTGCGCGACCGCTTGCCGGTGGACGACGCGGCGATACGTCAGGGGCTGTGCACGGCACGGGTGCCGGGCCGCTTCCAGCGCATCGCCCTGGCGCCGGAGATCGTCCTCGACGTGGCGCACAACCCGGAAGCGGCGCGGGCACTGGCAACGACCTTGCGCGAGCAGCCGGTGGCCGGGCGTACGCTGGCGGTGGTCGGCATGCTGGCCGACAAGGATGCGGCGGCGGTGTTTTCGGCCTTGCACGGCGAAATCGATGCCTGGTGGGCCTGCACGCCCGATTCGCCGCGCGCGCAGGATGCCGCGGCGCTGGCCGCGGTGTTGCGTGCACAGGCAGGCGCGGCACCCGTCAGCGTGCAGCCGGACGTGAACGCGGCCCTCGCAGAGGCGCGGAGCACGGCGCATGAAGATGATAGAATTCTCGTCTTCGGTTCGTTCTATACCGTTGCCGCCGTGCTCGACCATGCCGCCACCCAGCAGTGAACATGACCTCAAACGCCTTGCCCGGCGCCGCCTGATCGGCGCGGTGGCATTGACCCTGGCAGCGGTGATCGTGCTGCCGCTGCTGCTGGAGGACGAGCCGCCGCCGACGAGTTCGCTGTCGGTCCATATGGCGGCTGCTCCGGCAGTTGCGCCCGAACAGACGGAGGGCGCCGACGCATCGGCCGCGCAGACGCCGCCTGCCCCCCCGGCGGCCGGCCCCGCCCCGCCTGCACCGCCCGAAGCGGCCAAACCACCGGCCAAATCCGTATCCGCGCACGAAGCAGCCAGACCTGCGCCAGCCGAGCAGGCCAAACCCGAACCGGTCAAACAAATCAAAGCCGAACCAGCCAGGCACGAAACGGTCAAATCCGAACCAGCCAGGCCGCAGCCGCCCAAGCCTGCCGCCACGCCTGTGGCCGAAGCCAAACCCGTGGCAAGCAGCGAGAAGTTCGTGGTTCAACTGGCCGCCCTGTCCGATGGCGCCAAGGCGCGCGAACTCCAGGCGCGCGCGGCGCAGGCCGGCCTGCCGGCCTACACCGACACGGTCGGCAGCCTGACCCGCGTGCGCGTGGGGCCCTATGCCACGCGTGAAGCCGCGGTGGCGGCAGCGGTGAAGCTGGCCGGGCACGGCATCACCGGGCAGGTGCTCGCCAGGTGAATATGCTCGATCTCATCGTGCTGCTGGTGCTGGTCCTGGCCGTGGTGCGGGGCCTGATGCGTGGCATGGTCGACACGCTGTTTTCGCTGGCGGCCTGGTTCCTGGCATTCGTGCTGGGGAAATGGGGGGCCTTGGGGGTGGCGCCGTTGTTGCCGAGCGGAATCGAAAGCCCGGGCATTCGCTACTTTGCCGGTTTTGCGGTGGTTTTCCTGGCGGTGCTGATCGGCGTGCTGCTGCTGGGGCATGTCCTGGCAAGACTGGTCAAGGCAGCAGGGCTGGGCGGTGCCGATACGGTGCTGGGCGGGGTGCTGGGGCTGGCCAAGGGCCTGGTGATCCTGGTCGGACTGACACTGGCCGCCGGACTGACCTCGCTGCCGCGTACCGATTTCTGGAAGCAGGCCAGGCTCTCGGGCAGCCTGCAGGCCATGGCGCAGCACGCCTTGCCTCTGGTGCCGGCGGACGTGGCGAAGTACATTCGTTTCGAATAATTTATGGATGGGTGCACAGCATGTGCGGGGTAATCGGAGTCGTTTCCAATTCGGCGGCCAATCAGCTTTTGTATGACGG
>JAJZRT010000860.1 GCA_021802595.1 Pseudomonadota bacterium | reverse complement strand
TTCTTTGTCCGATGCGGTGACGTCAATCGGCTTCACGCCGCGCCCCGCCATCTCGAACAGGTCATCTTGACTGGCCAAGCGCGTGTTTGCCCTGGCCGCATCCATCATGGATCGAACGAGGCCGGTGGCCGCGCCGCTTTGGGTGTACGCGCGGACCAGATGTTCCTTCTCGCCGAAGTTCACAACGTAGAGCTTCGGGAGAACCTGCTTTGTGGCTTTGGCCATGAAACCTCCTGCAATGGGTCATGGGCAAGGCGCCCATGTCTAGATTGCGCAGAAGGTTGCAGGAGGTGCGACAAGGGAACCGCGGAGAACCCCTGCACGGCGCTGATGCGGAACCGTTCGTCGGCGATGCATCGTCGATCGGAACGCGGTGCCCATCAGTCGATGGCGTGATGGTGTCGGGTGTCGGGCGGAGCCTGACCAGGATGTTGTCGTGCAGGGACCGTGCGTCAGCAGGGTCCCTGTACGGACAACTCTTATCCTGCACGGGAATGACGACGCAGCCAACGGTTGATCAGTGATCAATTGTGGTCGCGCGTCGATCAAAAACCTTCAGAAACCGATCGGCGACGAACGGCTTCTGATTGGCTGCAAACGATCTCTGCTCGATCGGCGTCGAACTGTGTTCACCGCCCCATCCCTTGCTCCCGCTTGCGCTGCCTCTCGATCGAGACCATGAAACCACCGAGGTCGGCGTCCACACCGTCGCCGCGGCGGGTGACGACTCGATCCACGACTTCGGCAATCAGCGTGTGCCCATTGGCTCCTTGGCGCGTGGCACGGTCGTGTGCAGCGATGAACGCCTTGACCGGCCCGCTGCTGCGGTCGCCGTCCAACCATTTCTCCATCGCTTTCTCCATCGCTTGCGTGGGGCTGATCGGGGCAGGCGCAGTTGCCTGTTTTTCGGGCGATTCAGCTGAATGGTGTCGTGGCGCAGGGCCGGAGCTATGGGGCGTCGGTTTATCCACAAGTTTTGGGGACAAGTCGCCGGTTTTGTCCCGTAACCCTGGTTCGGAGTGTTTCCGGCCTTGATGCTGATCTGTGTCCTGACTTTCCTTGGTTGCCCGCGCCGGCGCTCTTTGTTGGTGCAGCCGCGCCTGCTCATCGGCCACGATCGCCTGCAAATCCACGTTCGCCACCTTGATCCCGAGCCGCACCGCCTGGCGGGCGGCGCGTTCGCGGAACTCGCTGCTGCCGGTGACATCCACCTTGCCGCCGTATTTCTGCGCTGCCATACGCAGGGCGGCCTCCAGCGTGTCGTCCGCCTTGTCCTGCATGATGATGCGCGGCCCAGTGTCGGTAAATTTATCGCGTCCGTCCTGGCCACGGTAGATCACCAGTTGCCGCTTGTGGTCGATCTCCGCATGCAGGGCGGCAACGGTGAGCTTGCGCAGCGGATCGAGTTCTTCGCCCTCGATGCCATCCTGCTCCTGATACTTCTTGCTCTTGCGCTGTTCCCGGTACCGCAGACCGCGCAACGCGGCCTTGGCGGCCTCATCGCCCTGCTCGGCCTGCTTCTCAAGCCAGGCGTGCCAGTCCAACGATCGACGGGCCTCGACAGCCTGTGCACGCCGTTCCACCGCCTGGCGTTTTTGCAGCTCCTCGCGGCGCAACGCCGCGCGATAGGCGAAAAGTGACTGCGACACCTTGAACGGAACGCCATCCGCCTTGTCTTTTGCAAGGGCTGATTTCCTTTCCTCGCGCAAGTCGGCCTGCAGCTGCTTGCGCTCCCCCAGGTGGCGCTCGCGCAGGTCGGACCGCATCTGGGTCCGCGACTCCTTCCATCGCTTCTGCTCTGCCTCGAAGCGCTTGGCCAAGTCTTCTCTGGCTCGCGCGCGTTCCTCGCGACGTGCGGCTCTTTTGGCGTCCGTCGCCGGTTCGTCAGCATGCCGGTGCTCGGAGCGTGTCTTCGCTGATTCGACGTGCTCCTGATAAGAATCCGCCGCTTTCTCGGCATGAGCAGACGGCGGCCGATAGGGCCCGAGTTTCTTTTCCAGGGCAGCCTTGCTGGCCCAGCGGCCCAGCTGCGACGCCTTCGCAGCGACCACCTGGCCATCGGCCAGAGTTGATGTCACCACCATGCCGGAGCCTTTGGGCTCAATGCGGAGTCCATGTTTCGCTAACGCCCCGTGAGCGCTCTCCCATGTCGCCCCGGGTTGGTGGATCGCATCGCGGAGATCCTTGGCCGGCGGCCCGGCGATCCAGACTTGAAAGGGTTCGGCCCCGAGTCTCTGTGCTGCCGCATGCGCATGGCTGCTGACGTTCGGCCGCCTGATCTCCTCTTCCTTCCAGAGCCCCATCTTCACTGCGATGTCCCGGCGCATGATCTGCGGCTCACCCGGGTTCGGCTCCGTGACAACATAGGCACCGGCGTCGTGACTCCACCCTTGATCGAGCTCGACCTCGCGCGCAAGCCTGTGCAGCAGTGCGTAATCGAATCGCGGTGGGCCCGTCACGATGCCCCTCTCGGGATGCACTTTGTTGACGATCATGTGCAGATGATCGTTGTCGGTATCGCGATGGATCGCCCAGAATGCCTCGTTTTCCTCCATGCCGACACCTTGCATGAAATGATGAACCGCTCTTTCGCACTGCTCCCGCGTGGGATGCTCTCCTTCGGGCCAGCTGATGCTGACGTGGTAAACGGGGTTGCCTTGGAATCGCACTGACCGACTGGATGTCGCCGTCATCGCCTGTCCAAGCCAAAGCCGCTGCTCTTCCGTATCCAGATCGAAGTCGATGTTGACGCAACCCATGTCTTCGTCCGGAATCGGAGCCAGCCCCTTGGCCTTGGAGTCCAGATCGTCACGAGCGGCGTATTGAATCGGCTCGACAAATACACCTTTGGTCGATCCGCTCTTTGAGAGCTTGATGACGTGAGGAATCACGTGCCATCCCCAGGCAGGTCATTGG
>JAJZRT010000859.1 GCA_021802595.1 Pseudomonadota bacterium | reverse complement strand
ATTTCTCCAGGTCTGCCAGCGTGGTCGTCTCATGCGACGCCTTGGCGGCGTTCTTCTTGGCCCGGTTGGCGAAGCTCACCGCCACGCCGGCGCCAGCCCCGACGACCGCGGCGGCGGCAGCGAATTTGAGCGGGTCGGCCGGCGCCGACAGCGCCTTGTAGAAGCTGCCGCCGTCCCAGAAATCGGGTTCGGAGCAGCCGAGGCAGCCGTGCCCCGATTCCACCGGCCACGAGGTGCCGCCGTTCCATTTCACCGTGGCGCAGGCATTGTGGGTCACCGGTCCCTTGCAGCCGAGTTCGAACAGACACCAGCCCTGGCGCGCGCCTTCGTCGTCGAAGGTCCTGGCGAACTTGCCCTGGTCGTAGAACGGGCGGCGGTAGCAGCGGTCGTGGATGGTGTCGCCATAGAAGGCCTTGGGGCGTCCTTTTTCGTCGAGTTCGGGCAGGCTGCCGAAGGTGAGGTAATGCGCCAGCACCCCGGTCATCACCGCAGGAATGGGCGGGCAGCCGGGAATGTTGACGATGGGCTTGTCCCTGACGAGGTCGGACACCGACACCGCGCCGGTCGGATTCGGGTTGGCCTTGGGGATGCCGCCGTAGGAGGCACACGACCCCATGGCGACAATGGCGGCACAGCCGGCGGCGGCCTCCTTGAGAAGATCCACGTTGGAACGGCCGCCGATGCAGGAATAGGCGCCGTCGAGTTTCAGCGGGATCGAGCCGTCGACGATCAGCAGATACTTGCCCGCATTCTCCTTCATCGCGCTGGCCCGCGCCGCCTCGGCCTGATGGCCCGCAGCGGCCATCAGCGTCTCCTGGTAGTCGAGCGAGATCATGTCGAAGATCATGCCCTCGATGGTCGGCGAGTGCGAACGCGTGATCGATTCCGTACAACCGGTGCATTCCTGGAATGGCAGCCAGATCACCGAAGGCCGTTTGGCCCCCGCCATCGCCTCGGCCATCGCACGCCCTGCGGTCGGCGGCAACGCCATCATCGAGGCCAGCGTGGCGCAGTACTTGAGGAAAGTGCGGCGGCTGACGCCCCGGCGCACGAGTGTGTCGATCAACGGACCCTGCATGATGCCTGCCTCCTGACTAAAACATCCGATGCAAAACGATTGGTGTTCAACTCACCTTAGAGTTCGGAAATCATTACCTCAAGCTGTTCCCGGCCGATGGCCACATCCTGGGGGTGCGCCTTGACCAGTTCGGGAACGAACGTCACTTCGATGAACTGCGATGTCACCGCACCCTGTTCGTTGCGGTGCGTCACCCACCACACGCCGGGGCAGGCCGTTTCGTCCAGTGTGGATTCACCGTCGGCCTGCAGCGCGACGCCGATTTCGCCGCTGCCAAGCTTGTCGCGCAGCCAGTCCAGGTCGGCCGGCGTCAGCGGCAGGGCGGAAAGATCGATCGAGGAGGGTTCGCCACTGTCGAGCAGGCGCCTCACCATTTCGAGCAGTTCGCGCAACAGGGGCAGCGCGTTGCCGGTCAGGCCGGGCCCGCCTGACGACGCGTTGATGACGTGGATGGGAATGGCGTCAAGCGACATGCTGCCAGTCCCGGATCAGGCCATGGATCGCCGCACAGGCAGGCGGGATGGCGGCGGCGACGACAGGGGTCGGGGTCTCGCCCCAATCGATGGTCTGTGGCTGGATCGCCAGCATGGCGCGTTTTTCCGGCCAGTGGCCGGCCAGGATCGCGATGGCCCGCAGATCGGTCAGCCCCACTTCATGCACCGAGGCCTTGCGATTGCTCATCAGGAATGCGTCCATCGCCTCCCCCTCCAGCAGTGCCCAGTCGCCCGGCCTGGCCCGGAGGTTGGCGGCGTCGACGACAATCAGCGCATCGGCTTCCTCGATCGGCCCCGCCAGCGTGAACGACAGCGTGCCGCCATCGAGCAGGGTCACATCGGGCCAATCCACCAGCTCGGGTTCGAGTGCCTGCAGCACATGGATGCCTATGCCTTCATCGGTGAGCAGGGTGTTGCCGATGCCGAGCACGAGCGTTTTCATCGGTTCAATCTACCAGCCTGAAATTAGAATAACAACCAAGCAATTCGCTCAAGTTTATGATTCTCCAAAATGTTTTTGTAATATTCCTGGCCGGACACAGGGCCGGCAAATCTCATATACTGATTCGAGTGTAGATTCTGATTGCCGCCCATGTGTCTCGCCATCCCCATGCAGATCGAATCGATCGACGGCTTCACCGCCCGCTGCCAGGCCAAGGGCGTATGGCGCGACGTCAGCCTGTTCATGATGCAGGACACGCCGCCGGCCGTCGGCGACTTCGTCATGGTGCACGTCGGCTACGCGATCCAGAAAATCGCCGAATCCGAGGCGCGCACCACCTGGGAACTGCTCGACCAGATCCTGGAGGAAAGCGGTGCATGAACTGGCGGTCGCCCAGGCGCTCGTCGAACAGGTGGATGCCGTGATCGATCAGCATCAGGCGAGCCGTGCCGCCCTGATCCGCGTACGCATCGGTCCGCTCGCCGGCGTCGTGCCCGAATTGCTGGCGAGCGCGTTTCCGTTGGCGGCTGCCGGCAGCCGCATGGAACATGCCGAACTCGACCTCGTCGCCGCGCCCGTCCGGGTGCACTGCCAGACCTGCGGTGCCGAGACCGAAGCCGCGATGAACCGCCTGCTCTGCGGTGCCTGCAGCGACTGGCACACGCAAATCATTTCCGGTGACGAGTTGCTGCTGGAAAGCGTCGAACTCGAAACCGCGCCTTACTGCTTCCCGAATCCTGACCCCTGATCCCTGACAAAATGTGTGATACCTGCGGCTGCAACCTCACCCCCGGCAACCGGCACCTCGCGTTCAAGCCCGTCGCCAAGGGAGCGACCGCGGTCTCCGTGCTGAAGGGCCTGCTGGCGAAGAACGACGACCAGGCCGGACACAACCGCGAACATT
>JAJZRT010000858.1 GCA_021802595.1 Pseudomonadota bacterium | reverse complement strand
CTTCCTTGCCGAGCTAAAGATGGCGCCGATCGAAGGCGAAGCCGTCCTCGAAGGCAACGAGGAGCAGCAGCGCTTCTACAGCGACATCGTCTACATCGACCAGGCACGCTGCGGGGTGAACACTGGCGGTGCGATGACCCGCAAGCGCACGCTGCACGACCTGCGCGCCCGCGCCAAGCAGCAGCAGTCGAGCTGGTGGGCCCGCCTGATGGATGAACTCCTGTTCATCTACCTGTCCGGTGCGCGCGGCATCAACCCGAACTTCATCCTGCCCAGCGGCTACACCGGCCGCGCCGGCAACCCGCTGACCTCGCCCGACACCTACCACCAGTTCTACGCCACGGGTGCCACGGCGTTCAACAACATCACCTCGGGCGATGTGATCGACCTGGCGGCGATCGACCGACTCAAGAGCCGGGCCGACACGCAGGGTGGTGGCGCGACCAACATCCCGGTGCTGCAGCCGGTCATGTTCAACGGCAACGAAACCTTCGTGCTGGTCATGCACGTATGGCAGGAGGACTCGCTGCGCACCAACACCGCCACCGGTCAGTACCTGGACATCCAGAAGGCCGCGGCGACCCACGAAGGCCGGAACAACCCGATCTTCAAGGGCGGCATGGGGATGTACCGCAACGTCATCCTGCACAGCCACCGCAACTGCATCACCTTCAACAACGCCGGCGCCGGCGCCAACGTGAACGCGGCTCGCGCCCTGTTCATGGGTGCCCAGGCTGGCGTCATGGCCTTCGGCTCGCCGGGCAACAACCTGCGCTTCGACTGGCACGAGGAAACCCGCGACAACGGCGACAAGGTGGTGATCTCCACCTCGAGCATCTTCGGCGTGAAGAAAACCAACTTCACCACGCCGGCGGGCTCGCAGGACTTCGGCGTGTTCTCGCTGGACACCGCAGTGACCCCGTCCTGATCGGCCGGCGACCTGACCACGACCTGACCACGGAGAAAGCTGATGACCTTCGCCAACACCAACGACTACCTGACCGGGCGCGACCCGGTGGTGACGACCGACAGCGTCGAACACCAGTCGACGCGCTTCGAGATCAACCTGACCACGGGCGATCTCACCCTCAACAACCTGGGCGAAATCGGTGTGCTGCCCGCCGGCTACGAGCCGGTGGCGCTCATCATCGACGCGACCAAGATGGACACGGGTGCGACTCCGACCCTGGCCTTCGAGGTCGGCCTGATCGACCCGGCCACCGGGCTGCTGTCGACCAAGGCGGCCGACGGCGGCGCGCCGTGGGCCACCGGCGTGACCGTCGGCCAGCAGGGCGGCCAGGCGCCGGCCTACAGCCTGGCGCTCGCCAACACGGTGCAGGACCCGGAGTACGACCGCAACATCGGCGTGCAGATCACCGCGGCGCCGGCGACTGCCGCGGCCGGCACGCTGGGCGTGCGCGTGATCTACAAGGCCGCCTCGCGCTGATCGACGTAGTCCTCGCTGAATCCATCGTGGGAGTTGTGGGGGCTTCGGCCCCCATTTTTCTAAGGACTGAGCCATGAAACTGGGAACCATGATCCCCGCGCGCCGCGACGGCACGCTCAAGGTCGAGGCGCTGGCTGGCGGTGTGGTGTACGAATTCACCCGCAGCGCCGACGGCGACATGCAAGGCGACGTGAAGGACGAACGCACGGTCACGCACCTGCTGGCGACCGAGCGCTTCTACCCGGTGCAGGAGAAGGACGTGGCCAAGGCGCAGGCGCTGCTCGACAAGGCCGCGGCTGCCCAGGCGAAGGCCGACGGCACCGAGGCTGTGGACGAGGACGGCGACCCGAACGCGCTTCCCGTGGAAGGCAAGGGCGCTGCGCCCACCGCGTAACAGGTAGGAGCCGCGCGACATGGCGACGACCTGGGATCAGTGGATTCCCAACATCCTGCCCTGGGTGCCAGGGTGCTCCATCCCGCTGATGGAGCAGGAGATCGTCCACGTCGCGCGCGACCTGTTCCGCCGCACGAAGCTGTGGCAGGCCTGGTCCCCGGTCATCACGACCGTGCTGAACCAGCCGAACTACACCCTGCCGGTCACGCCGAACTCGGACGTGCTGCAGATCAAGGCGGCCATCTGCAACGACGTGCCCATCGAGGTCGTCAACTGGAAGTGCCTGCCCACGCCGCCGGAAATGTGGAATCCGCCCACGGGCGTCTACACCACCGACCGGCTGAGCTTCACCGTCGTCGGCTCGGTGGGCGACATTTACGACCAGACCACCAGCGGCTCGGTCGGCGTGACGATCGCCGCGGGCCTGCCGCTGCAGCTCCTGCTGGTCTACATGCCCAGCCTGGCGGCCACGGGCATCGACGACGACGAGATGGCGAGCCTGGTGTGGGATGCCCTCGCATCGGGAACCCGCGCGCGCCTGATGTCATTGCCCAAGTACGACTTCACCGACCTGCAGCTCGCCGGGATCGAGCAGGGCAAGTACGAGGCCCAGGTTGGCGCGCTGCAGGCGCGCAGCTTCATGGCCAACTCCGCGACGATGCCGCGCTCGCGGGTCAAGTGGTACTAAGGAGACTCGGCAATGTCCGTACCCGCAGCGACCGTTCTCCAGAACGCGATCACGATCATCCAGGACAGCACGAACGTGCGCTGGCCTCTGCCCGAAATGGTGGGCTGGCTCAACGCCGGGCAGCGCGAGATCGTCATGAGCCGGCCCGATGCCAACGTGGTGATCGGCCCGATTCCCCTGGTCGCAGGCACCAAGCAGACCGTGCCCGCCGGCGGCTTCAAGCTGCTGGACATCGTGCGCAACTCGTCCACCAACGTCGGCGGCACGCAGCGCCCCGTGCGCCTGGTGCAGCGCGAGATCCTGGACGCGCAACTTCCGGGCTGGCACTCCATGCCCCCGGCCATCGACGTGGTGCACTACACGTTCGATGACCGCGATCCCTCAGATCG
>JAJZRT010000857.1 GCA_021802595.1 Pseudomonadota bacterium | reverse complement strand
TGGAGGGGGAAAGTCAGGTGCAGTCGATCAATCTGGCGCGCCTGCATCGCATGGGCGTGGTCGCGCCGGACGCGGAAAAAAGCCAGATCGCCGAGGAGTTCCGCATCATCAAGCGGCCGCTCATCGCCAATGCGTTTGGCCAGGGCACCGCGCGGGTCAAGAACGGCAACCTCATCATGGTCACCAGTTCGCTGCCGGGAGAAGGCAAGAGTTTCTGCGCCATCAACCTGGCGATCTCGATGGCGATGGAAATGGATCGCACCGTGCTGCTGATCGACGCCGACGTCGCCAAGCCGCGCGTGCCGGAATACCTCGGCATCCACGCCGACAAGGGGCTGCTCGACGTGCTGCAGGACAAGGATCTCAAGCTGTCCGACGTGCTGATCAAAACGGATATCGCCAAGCTGACCGTGCTGCCTGCGGGCCGTACCTACAAGCGAGCAACCGAACTGCTGGCGAGCGCCGCCATGACTCGCCTGGTCGAGGATATCGGCAACCGTTATCCCGACCGGATCATCCTGTTCGACTCGCCGCCGCTGCTGGCGACCAGCGAATCGAGCGTGCTGGCGACCCACATGGGACAGATCGTCATGGTGGTGGAAGCCGAAAAAACCTCACAGGAGGCGGTGCGCGAGGCCTTGAACCACATCCAGTCCTGCGAGGTCGTCGGCATGCTGCTGAATAAAACCACGCCGACCCCGGGCGCCGATTACTACTATGGCTACTATGGCAGCTACGGCAAATAAGGCCCGCCGCCGCTGCGCCGGGGCGGGGGCGAACCGGCGGGGCCCCCATGCCGGCGCTGTCCCCCTTCTCATGGCGATCCTTCTTGCGCCGGCGGCGCATGCCGTCGACTGGCGCTTCGAGCCTTATGTCGGCGCGTCGGCCACTTACACAGATAATGCCAAGCAGAGTTCGAACAATCCCCAGGATGCCTTGATTTTCACCGAGACGCCCGGTTTCTACCTGCGCTCCGAAGGCTCGCGTCGGGTGCGGGCCAGCCTGCAATACGGCCTGACAGGCGTGGAGCGTATCGGGAACAACCAGAACAACGATCTTTACCATAACCTCAATGCGATCGGAAGTGCCGAACTGCTCAAGGATTTCCTGTTCGTCGACGGCAATGCCAGCATTTCGCAGCAGTTGATCTCGCTGCTGGGCTCGCCTGCCGACGCCACCACCAACAACAGCAACCGGACCACGGTCGGGCTCTACTCGATCAGTCCCTACATCCAACAGCGTCTCGGCACCTTCGCCTTCGCGCAGGTGCGTTACACCACCAGCGGGGCGATTTTCCAGAACAACGTTGCGCCCAATGCCAATTCGAATGCGATTGCCGCCACCCTGAGCAGTGGAACCCGTTTCACCGATCTCAGCTGGGGGCTCAATTACTCGCTTCGCAAGATACAGAACCGCAACGCCGTCAACACGGCCAACAATACCGACGTCACCTTCGAAAGCGCCAGCGCGACCGCCGGCTATGCCCTGACCCGCCACTTCCGGGTGTTCGGCACGATCGGCCAGGACTGGAACGACTATTTCAGCAGCACGGGAACCAGCGGCTCTTTCTACAGTGCCGGTTTCGGCTGGGCACCCTCGCGCCGCACAAGCCTCGAGATCTCGGCAGGCGAACGCTATTTCGGCCGTACGTTCAGCCTGTCGGGCAGCCACCGCACGCGGCTTACGCGTTGGCGCGCGAGTTATTCCGAGAATGTCAGCGACATTTCGCAACAGTTTCTGGAGCAGAGCAGTCGCATCTTCTGGGTATGCAGCGGTGGAACACTCGTTGAATCCCCGAACGATCCGGGGGGGTGCGACGGACCGATTTCTGCGGGCCAGTTGGCGCTTTTCTACAGCAATTACGGGGTTTCGACGGCCGACCTGATTGCCGCGGGCCTGCTGAATATCGCAACCGCAAATGGGGTCTATGTCATCAAGAATTTCAACGCCGGCGTGTCCTGGGATGTTGGCAAGCTGGGGTTCGGGCTGTCGGCACAGGACACCCGGCGTCTTTATCAGGCGCTCGGCAATGCGCAGGATCGTATCCAGGGCGTGACGGGGGCTGTCAGCTATCGTTTGTCGCCGACCACGACGGCAAACGGCATCCTGTCGTTCACCCGTACCAGTCTGGATAGCGCAGTATCCGCCGGCGTGCCGCGACAGGACGACTTCCTGAGCTTCAGCCTCGGCCTCAACCGCCGCTTTAACGACAAGCTATACGGCGCGTTGACTTTCCGCCATACCCAACGGAGTTCGAACGTGGCCAATGCCGGCTACGACGAGAACAGCCTCATGGCCTCGGTCAACAAGCGCTTCTGATCGGCTGCCGGAATGGCACGGCCGTTGCTAAGCCTCTAGGGCGCGCCGTGCCTTCACTCAGATATCGGATTGTCCATGTACGAAGACTATTACCGCTTTAGCGCCAAGCCGTTCCAGCTCAACCCCGACCCGCGTTTCTTCTTTGGCTCCAAGGGGCACAAACGGGCGATGGCCTATCTGGATTACGGCCTGTCGCTGGGCGAGGGTTTCATCGTCATCACCGGCGAAGTGGGCGCTGGCAAGACCACGCTGGTGCGCAACCTGTTCCGCCAGCTCGAGGCCCATAATGTGATTGCGGCGCAGCTGGTGTCGACCCAGCTGGATGCGGAGGACACCTTGCGCAGCGTGGCCGCATCGTTCGGACTGGAGCACGAGGGCCTGACGAAGTCGGCGCTGCTGAAGAATCTGGAGGAGTTTCTGGCCGCCGCCGCGCGTCAGGGCAAGCGTGCGCTGCTGGTGGTGGACGAGGCGCAGAACCTGACGCCGCGCGCAGTGGAAGAACTGCGCATGCTGTCCAACTTCCAGAACAACGAGCGCTCGCTGATCCAGACCTTCCTGCTGGGGCAGCCCGAATTCCGCGGCATTCTGCAAAGCCCTGAC
>JAJZRT010000856.1 GCA_021802595.1 Pseudomonadota bacterium | reverse complement strand
CGTTGGCCAGGAAGCTGAATGCCGCGCCGGTGTTGTGCACCCGCACCAGCGAAAAGAACGGCAGTACCGGGATGGCTTCCTGGTAGTCGAGCGTGGACGACACCCACCATTTGGTCAGGTGGTCGGCGACGATGACGGCCAACGCCACGCCCAGCCATTTGCGCATCGCCGGGTTCAGAAGATCAAGCATGGGTGCGCGCCTCGCCTTCGCCATAGAGATTGCTCACGCAGCGTCCACACAGGCCGGGGTGGTCGGCGCGCGCATCGACGTCGTCGCGGTAGTGCCAGCAGCGGTCGCATTTCTTCGCCGTGCTCGGCATGACCTCGACGCGGTCGGCGTCGGCCGCCACCAAGCGCGCCTGCGACGTGATCAGGACAAAGCGCAGATCGTTGCCCAGCGGCGCCAGCAGCGCCTGGGTATCGGGGCTGGTGTGCAGCGTGACTTCGGCCTGCAGCGATGAGCCGATACCCCCGGCGACGCGCACGGTTTCGAGTTCCTTCTGCACCTCGGCGCGCACGGCGCGGATGCGGGTCCAGCGGTCGAGCAGGTCGGTCTCGCCCGCCTGCGCCGGAAGGTCGTGCCACGTATGCAGGAACACCGAGTCGTCCTCGCCCGCCAGTTGCGCCCACACCTCTTCGCCGGTAAACGACAGGATCGGCGCCATCCAGCGGGTCAGCGCGTGGGTCAGGTGGTAGAGCGCGTTCTGCGAGGCGCGCCGCGCACGACTGTCGACGCCGCTGGTGTAGAGGCGGTCTTTCAGGATGTCGAGGTAGAAGCCGCCGAGATCTTCGGAGCAGAAACCCTGCAGCTTCTGCACGATGAAGTGGAACTCGTAGGCGTCGTAGTGCGCCTGTAATTCGCCCTGCAGCTTTCGCGCCATGGCCAGCATGTAGCGGTCGATTTCCAGCCACTCCGCGACCGGCAGCGCGTGGATTTTCGGATCGAAGTCGGACAGGTTGGCGAGCAGGAACTTCAGGGTGTTGCGGATGCGGCGGTAGCTCTCGACGACGCGCTTCAGGATCTCGTCGGAGATCGACAGCTCGCCCGAATAATCCGTGGTCGCGACCCACAGCCGCAGGATGTCGGCGCCGTACTGGTCCATCACCTTCTGCGGCGCAACGACATTCCCCTTCGACTTGCTCATCTTGTGACCCTTGCCATCGACGACGAAGCCGTGGGTCAGCAGCGCGTCGTAGGGCGCGCGGCCGTCGGTGGCGCAGCCGGTGAGCAGCGAGGACTGGAACCAGCCGCGGTGCTGGTCCGAGCCTTCCAGGTAAAGGTCGGCCGGATGCGCGAGTTCGGGGCGGCGCTTCAGCACGCAGGCGTGGGTGACGCCGGAATCGAACCAGACGTCGAGCGTGTGGCCGGTCTTGTCGTAGTGCGCCGCGTCCTCACCCAGCAACTCGGCCGGGTCGAGCGCGAACCAGGCTTCGATGCCCTGCTGTTCGACGCGCTGGGCGACGGCCTCCAGCAGCTCGGGCGTCTTCGGGTGCAGTTCGCCGGTTTCCTTGTGGGTGAAAAAAGGCATCGGCACGCCCCAGTTGCGCTGGCGCGAGACGCACCAGTCGGGGCGGTTGCGGATCATCGCCTCCAGCCGCGCGCGGCCCCATGCCGGGAAGAACTGCGTCGCGTCGACTGCTTTCATTGCGTGCTCGCGTAACGTGTCCCCCTCGCCCGCTTGCGGGAGAGGGTGGCCCGCAGGGCCGGGAGAGGGAATGCCTGCGCGAACCCCCTCTCCCCCGGCCCCTCCCCCGCTTGCGGGGGAGGGGGGCAGGTCCATGCCGATGAACCACTGCCGCGTCGCGCGGAAGATGATCGGCGTCTTGTGGCGCCAGCAGTGCGGGTAGCTGTGCAGCAGTTTCTCGTGCGCCAGCAGGGCGCCGCTGGCTTCGAGCGTCTCGACGATCAGCGGATTGGCCTGCCAGATGCTCATGCCGCCGACCAGCGGCACGCTGGCGTAGAAGCGGCCGTCGTCACCCACCGGGTTGTCGACCTTGAGGCCGTAGCGGCTGCCCACCACGTAGTCGTCGAGGCCGTGGCCGGGCGCGGTATGCACCGCGCCGGTCCCGGCGTCGGCGGTGACGTGATCGCCGACGATCACCGGCACCTGGCGCTCCTGGAACGGGTGCCACAGCAGCACGCCTTCGAGCGCCTGGCCGCTGGTGCGCGCGACGACTTCGGCGCCGTCCGCGAGCCCGTAGCGCACCAGCGCGGCCTCGCGCAGGCTGTCGGCGAGGATCAGGAGGCCCTTGGCCGTGCGCACCAGCGCGTACTGGAAGTCGGGGTGCAGTGCCACCGCCTGGTTGGCCGGCAGCGTCCACGGCGTGGTGGTCCAGATCACGACCCGGACCGGTTCGCTGATCGTCTCGATGTCGAAACGCCGCGCGAGGTCGGCGTGATCGGCCACGGCAAAGCCGACGTCGATCGCCGGCGAGGTCTTGTCCTCGTACTCGACCTCGGCCTCGGCCAGCGCCGAGCCGCAGTCGACGCACCAGTGCACCGGCTTGGCGCCCTGATAGAGGTAGCCCGCCTGCTGGATCTGCCCCAGCACGCGCAGGGTGTCGGCCTCGAACTGGAAATCCATCGTGCGGTAGGGATGGTCCCAGTCGCCCAGTACGCCGAGGCGGATGAAGTCGGCCTTCTGCCGCGCGATCTGTTCGGTAGCGTAGGCACGACACAGCTCGCGGAACTTCGCCGGGGGGATGGCCTTGCCGTGGGTTTTTTCGACCTGGAGCTCGATCGGCAGGCCGTGGCAGTCCCAGCCCGGCACGTAGGGCGCATCGAAGCCGCTCAAGGTCTTCGCCTTGACGATGATGTCCTTGAGGATCTTGTTGACCGCGTGGCCGATGTGGATGTCGCCGTTGGCGTAGGGCGGGCCGTCGTGCAGGATGAACTTGGGCCGGCCGGCTGCGGCCGTGCGG
>JAJZRT010000855.1 GCA_021802595.1 Pseudomonadota bacterium | reverse complement strand
TGCCTTGGCTTTCAGGGTGAGGAGAAAATGCGCGGTGTAGACGCGGCGGTTGAAGCCGCGGTCGAGCGTGTGGCCGGCCGCGGTGAGATCGAGCGGCGCCGAGATGGCGGCCGCGCGTTCGACCAGCAGGTGCGCCGACTCGCCCTGTTCGCCCAGCCATTTCAGCAGCGCATTGCCGCCGAGCGAGACGCCGGCGGCGTAAAGCGGCAAGGTGGGGCGCTGCGATTTGACGTGGCGCAGGATGCGTTCGATGTCCGCACTGTCGCCGGCGAAGTAGGCGCGCGGCAACCGGTTGTCCTCGCCCGAACAGCCTCGGAAATGTGCCACCGCACCCTGCCAGCCGTGTGCCTGCACGTGGGCCATGAGCTTGCGCGCGTAGTGGCTGTCGGCGCTGCCTTCCAGGCCATGGAACAGCACCACGACAGGTCCGTCGGTTGCGCCGTCGATCCAGTCGATATCGAGAAAATCGCCGTCCTCCAGTTCCAGCCGCTCGCGCCGGTAGGGCACAGGCGGGACGCGGATGAACAGGCTGGTGTAGATCGTCTGCAGGTGGCCGCCGGGCAGCCAGGCGGGAGCGCGATAAGCCGCATTTTCCCGGAGAGGCATGGAGCGGAGTCTGGCCAAGGCGCCGCCGCCCCGCTTAATGCAGGACCACGGGCGGGGTGCGCGAGGGCGGCGTGCCGCCCACCTGAAGCGGCGAGGCATGGTGCAGCACCATGCGCCAGCCATCGGCTCCCTTGCGGTAGACATTGGTGGCGAGGATCGGTGGACGCGGTTCGGCTTCCTGGCCGATGACGAGGTACTCGCGCACGATGCGGATGAACAGGGTGGCTTCGCGCATTTCCTGCGCAGGCTCGACCTGGACGCGGAGCTGGCCGGCGGTCTCGAACATGCTGCGCCACCCGGCTGCCACGGCGGCGCGTCCGTTCAACGGGGCGGCCAGGGGGTGGATGCAGGCGATGCCGTCGTCGGCAGCCCAGACGGCCATCATGGCGTCGAGCGAGCGTGCTTCGAAGGCGGCGTAGAACGCGGCCTCGGCCGCTTCGGGAGTGGGGAAACCGGATTCGGGCATGATTTTCGAAAGGCGGGCGGCCGCTGCATGGTGACCAGACCGGCGACCTGCCCC
The DNA here is from genome assembly GCA_021802595.1 of Pseudomonadota bacterium. The sequence continues at coordinate 1,806 of JAJZRT010000855.1, read as the reverse complement.
TGGTTCAGGGGGCGGCTAGTGATGGCCGCCGCTGGGTTTGCCTTTCAGGCGATAGAGCGTGCCGCAGTATGGACACAGCGCATCGCCGCGTGTCTCGATGGGCAGATAGACGCGTGGGTGGGCGTTCCAGTCGGATTGCTGCGGCGTCGGGCAGTGCAGCGGCAGATCGCTTTCGCTGACCTCGATGACGCGCTGGGTGTTGTCGTGCCGCTCGTTCATGATGCCCCCGCTTACCTGACCGGCGTCAGCCAGTCAGTGTGGGCCGCGGCGCGACCGTGCACGCAGTCGAAATACATCGCCTGCAGCTTCGCCGTGACCGGGCCACGCGTCCCCGCGCCGATGGTGCGGTTGTCGAGCTCGCGGATCGGCGTGACCTCGGCGGCGGTGCCGGTGAAGAAGGCCTCGTCGGCGCAGTAGACTTCGTCGCGCGTGATGCGCTTCTCGACCACCTGCAGGCCGATCTCGCCGGCCAGCTGCACGATGGTGTCGCGCGTGATGCCTTCCAGCGCGGCGGTGAGGTCGGGTGTGTAGAGCTTGCCGTTGCGGACCATGAAGAAGTTCTCGCCGGAGCCTTCGGCGACGAAGCCGTCCACGTCCAGCAGCAGGGCTTCCTGGTAGCCGTCCATCTCGGCTTCCTTGTGCGCGAGGATGGAGTTCATATAGTTGCCGTTGGCCTTGGCCTTGCACATCGTGATGTTGACGTGGTGGCGCGAGAACGAGCTGGTCTTCACGCGGATGCCGTTGGTGATCGCCTCGTCGCCCATGTAAGCACCCCAGGGCCAGGCGGCGACGATGACGTGTACCGACAGGTTCTTCGCCGAGATGCCCATCGCTTCGGCGCCGAAGAAGGCCATCGGGCGCAGGTAGCCGGATTCGAGCTTGTTTTCGCGCACTACCATGCGCTGTGCCTCGGAAATCGTGGCCTTGTCGAACGGCATTTTCATGCCGAGGATGTGGGCGGAGCGGAACAGGCGGTCGGTGTGTTCCTGCAGGCGGAAGATCGCGGTGCCCTGTTCGGCCTTGTAGGCGCGAACGCCTTCGAAGACGCCCATGCCGTAGTGCAGGGTGTGGGTCAGGACGTGGGTGGTGGCTTCGCGCCAGGGGACGAGTTTGCCGTCGTACCAGATGACGCCGTCGCGGTCGGCCATGGACATGGTGAAGAATCTCTTTAATGGGTGGAAAACACCAATCTTACCGGATTCCGGGCAGGGCGATGCACCCGCTCGAGGGCGCGATGGAGGTTGTCGGCCCGTGGGCCATAGGGGGAAGGCCGTGCCGGCGCAGCGGCCTCAAAGATAGGCTTTGGCTTCCTCGCCGGGATTGGGCAGTCCCGCCAAGCGCCAGGCCTCGCGCGGGTTGGGGAACAGGTGCTGCATGCAGTCGGCGCTTTGCCCGACGAGGTGGCACACATGGCTGAGCGCAGTGACGTTCCGGTGCCTGGAAAACGCGTCCCTCAATGCATGCAGCAGCTCGTATTGCGCTTCGTCGAGCGGGCCGATGCCGTCATTCTGGGCGATGCGGTCGGCGAGGCCTTCGCTCCACATGGCAGGGTCGATCAGGAAACCGTCGAGGTCGAAGACGGCGGTGCCCGGGGAATGGATCCGCATGTTCATGGCAGGCTCCTGTGCGGTTACGTTGTGACCTTAGGTATAGCACCCTGTCCGTAATCAGCCAGGCGTGGGCGGGAATACCACTTCGGCCGGCTGCGGCCGGCCGAAGTGTTCCCGTTTTACATCGGCCAACATTGGAAATGGAAGATTATGTAAATCAGGATGTTGGTTTCTCCAGGCTAAATGAACGAATTCA
>JAJZRT010000854.1 GCA_021802595.1 Pseudomonadota bacterium | reverse complement strand
CGGTGGAGTGCCGAAATCTACCTGGCGCTGGCGCGCGCCGAGCGCGGTGCGGTGGCCAGCCGCCGGGATTTCAGCCTCTTTCTGGACGGCAGCCTGCGCACGGGACGCCAGCCGGGCGGCGACTGGAAACCCGACAACGTCGGCCGCATCGTGGCGCGCAAGCCGCTGTTCGATTTCGGCCGCAGCAGCCAGGCCATGGCCGCCGCCGACGAAGAGGTCAAAGCCAGGCAGGAAGCGCTCTACACGATGGAGAGCCTGCGCCGCATCGACATCATGGCGCGCTACTTCGACGTGCTGATGGCCGACAGGCAGTACGCCGCCGACAACGAATTCATGGCGGTCGCCTATGTCGCGTGGGACAACGCGAAGGACCGTTTCAAGGTGGGGCAGATCAGTCAGCCCGCCCTGCTGAAGGTGGAAAGCGAATACCAGGATATCCGCGAACGCCGGAATGCCAGCGAGCAGCGCCTGCGCAGCACACGGCAGCGGCTCGCCCAGGCCATCTACCGCCCCGACACGCTGCCCGAAGAACTGGTCGAACCCCAGCTCCGGGACAACGCCCGTCCGGTGCCGGACTACGAGACCCTGCTGCCCTGGGTCATGGCGAAGAACCCACGCATCCATGCGCTGCAGGCGCAGTTGGCGGCATCGGACGCGCGCTTGGCGGCGATACGTGCGGAGCGCAATCCGACCCTCGATGCCGAGGTGGTCGGCGGCGGCTACAGCCGGGAATCGGTCACGCGCGACGAGGTGAGCGCCGGACTGGTATTCGCGATTCCGCTTTATCAGGGCGGGCGCGTGGATGCGCGGATCGCACGCGAACTGGCGCAAAGGGACCGGACCGCCGCCGAACTGGAAAAACTCCGTTTCGACCTGTCCGACACGCTGCTCGCGACCCTGCAGGAAATCGAATGGCTGCGCGGCAGCAGCCGGCCGGCAGCCGACAAGCAGGTCGAATACCGCGACTGGGCGCTGGAGCGCGCGCGCGCGGAATACGAACTGGAATTGAAAACCAATCTGGGCACCAGCATGGCCGAAACCCAGGTGGCGCAGATGCGCCGCAAGCAGGTGGAATATCGCCTGGCGCTGGCATTGGCGCGTCTGCAGGCATTGTCCGGCGGCACGCTGCCGCCCATCGAGGGAGTATGGAAATGAATCAGCGCATGGCGGCCATCGCACTGGCCGGATTGGGCCTGGCGGGCACGAGCCCGCTGTGGGCGGCGGACAAGCTTGAACTGACCACGCGTGTGTCCGGTGTGGTGGAGGCGGTGCTGGTCAAGCCTGGCCAGCACGTGAAAAAAGGCGCCGTTCTGCTGCGTCTGGACCGCACCATCCTGCAGGCGCGTCTCGATGAAACCATGGCGGATCAGATGCGCGCGCAGGCCGACGAAGCGGATGCCCGGCGCGAGCAGGGACGGGCCCAGGAGCTGTACGACCGCACGGTTTCATCGACCAGCGAACTGGAAGCGGCCCAGTTGCGCCATGCGCGTGCCCAGGCGGCCCTGTCGGCGGCGCGGGCGCGTCGTGTGATAGCGCAGAAGGATCTGGCGGATGCCGAACTCAAGGCGCCGTTTGACGGTGTGGTGGATGCCGTGCCGGGTGGACCTGGCACGGTCGTGGCCGCGGATTGCCAGCCTAAGCCGCTGATCGTGCTGTCGCGCTGAGTGCCGACGCAACGGTGCGGTCGGCGTGCTACCGCGAGCCGGCCTTTCAGCCGGCCAGGCGCTTGGCGACTTCCGCTTCCATCTCCGCCGCCTGATGCGGCGAGGCGACCGCAGCGATCACCTTGTGGCACATCGGCAGGACGGCATGGAAACCGGCCAGATCCTGTACTTCGCTCATTTTCCGATAGGCGGGGGACTTGGTTCCCACCAGCGCGGTCAGGAATTCCAGCGCATAGCTGCGGGCGCTTTCCAGATTGGCCGCGGATTGTACGGGTGTCGCCGGGGCTGCTGCGGCCGGCCGGGCTGCCGCAACCGGGGCGGCCTGCGGCGCTGCAAGATTGCGCAGGGCCTGGATGAACCCGCTTTGCAGCAAATCGTTCACCATGGCTTCCAGTTCGGCGCAGTGGGGCATCTTCTTGCAGAGTTCGCCAAACGAAATGCCGTTCCCCACGCTGAACAGGATCTGCCGATGTTTGGGCCGCAGGGTATGGCCGAGGTTGAAGATTTCTTCCTGTCCCTTAACCGTGCGGGACAATTGCATTGTCATGTCCATGGTCGCCTCCGTTGTTGTGATCTAGGTAGTTCGTTCTCCTATGCCAGGCATGGTGCATAGCCTGTGCCAGAAGGTGGCGGAATCCCGAAACCCTTGCAGGGCAAGGATTTCAGGGTTCCGGTCGGGAGAGCGGGCGGGTGGAAATGGCCGTATTAATGTCGGCCGCGTGACGAGTGGTTGAAATTTCGTCAGGTGGGCGAGCTTGCCGTGACGGCTTCAGCTACGCGGGTCGGATGCGGCGCGATTGTCGGCCGATTGGGTGCGGGGAGTGTAATCCCAGTTGCGTTTCCAGGCGTTGACGACAAGATAGGGATAATCCGGCTGGCCCAGGCTGCCGTTGTAGCGTCCCAGCGCGCGATACAGGTCGCCGCGCTCGATGTCGATGTAGTGGCGCAGGATTACCGCGCCATATCTCAGGTTGGTGCGCAACTGGAACAGGTCCTGATCGGGGCTGCCGATCAGCTTGATCCAGAAGGGCATCACCTGGGTGTAGCCGCGTGCGCCGACCGGCGAAACGGCATACTTGCGAAAACCGCTCTCGACCTGGATCAGGCCCAGCAGCAGTTGGGGGTCGATGCCGGCGCGCGACGCTTCCCAGTGGAGCGTCGTCAGGAATTCGAGCCGCTCCGATTCGTCGGGCATGCGCTTGGCGAGACGACGCGACATTTCCTGCAGCCAGGCCGCCTCATCGGCCGGATTGCGGAATGCCGTGCGGGTGA
>JAJZRT010000853.1 GCA_021802595.1 Pseudomonadota bacterium | reverse complement strand
GTTCGGTGAAGCGCCTGCAGGGCAGAGGGTAGGGAAGGGCGCCGCCGTTGTGGGCGAAGTGCGGATTCTGGATCGGCAGCGCGTCGGCCTGCACGAAGCTCTGAAAGTGCAGGTGATTGACCGAGGCACCGGCACCGGTGCTGTTGTAGGCGAGACAGAGTCCGCGTACGCCGGCGTGCGCACAAAGGTGCCAGGCCCAGCCATGCAGTTCGGGGGTGAGAAACTGCGGCAGCTCGCGCGCAGGTTCGGGCACCAGCAGGCCATGCAGGCGGGCAAACGGGAATTTGTTGTACAGCAGGCGCGCGGGCTTGGCGGCGAGTCTGCCTTCCCACAGGATTTCCCTGGCAAGAAAGGGTTTGTTGAAATGGAAGCCGGCTGCATCGAAGGGGCGCAGCAGGCTTTCAAATTTCATTCCGCTGCTGCGTGGCGGGCGCAGCGCACGGATGGGGTTGAACGACAGGTCCCAGGGCCCGGCACGGCGGCTTTCCATGGTTTTCAGGTGATCGAAGCCGATGGCGAAGAGCTTGAGAAACACCTGTACATCGTCCTCCGGTTCGGCGACCGTGCGGCCGTTCCGGAGAGTGGCGGCGAGATCGCCGGCGAGTTCGGCATGCCGCGCCGACAGGGCGGGAGCGAGTTGCGTCCATAGCGCCGGATCGTAGGCGGCGTTGGCCAGCACGAGGATGTAGACGCCCAGGCCGCGGTGGGTTTCCAGCATGGCGGTGAGCCCGCCGGCAAAGGCGTGTTCCAGTGCTGGGAGCGAGGCGAATGGGGACGATGGCATGCGATACGGGCACGGCAGCGGAAATTCCGTATGGTGCCATCCCGCCGTGCCGGCGGGCATTCAGGTTTTTTTGTGGGGTGTGCGTGGCGCTTATAGCGCGCCGTCGGCGCCAGCGCGCATGACGCTGTCCAGTTTCTCGCGGATCTCCATCGCGCCCTTGCGCAATTCGGGCGTGATGCCGGCCTGCTTGCCGGCCTGATCGAGCCAGGTCACGTCCCAGTCCAGCGTCAGGACCCAGATGTTCTTGTCGGCGTCTTCCATCACGGCGATGCGGCAGGGCAGGAACACGACGATCTCGGGGATGATCTTGAGCAGCTCGCGTCCGACGGCAATGTCGCAGAAGCTGAATACTTCGACGCGCGGGGCCTTGTCGTCGTGCAGCACGTCCCGGAACTCTTTCCAGATCGCGTTCTTGCCGACGTATTTGAGGTTCACCTGGTTGGCGCGCAGCATCATCGATTCGACCACCTGGTCGAACGACAAGCCGGGTTTGGCCTTGTACTTGACGGCAAAATAGTTCATCGCCTCGCGCGCGTCCATCTTCATCAGGCTGGACATCATCGGCATGGCCATCTGCAGCCAGCGCGCCCTTTCCTCGGGCGTCAGGATGCGGTTCATCTGGTAATCGCGATAGGGCGGCGGCGGCGCCTGCTGCATCAGTATCGGGCCATACGGCGTCGGTGTGGCGTCGATCCAGCCCGGGGTGGGCGCATCGTGCGGGGTGGGGGCCTCGGGGGGCTCGGTGGCGAGCGCGGGCAGACTGCAAAGCCAGGCGATAACGAATGGAAGGATGCGCATCATGGCGTGTCTCCTGGACGGCTAGGTTTTCATCCTACGCGCGGCAAGGCGTGCGTCAACGTGTAGCGCCGGCATGGGCGCGAAAGCGTTCTTCCAGCGTCGCCAGTTCGTCTGCAGCGGCGGCGAAATCGCCGGCTTGTACATGGGTTTCGATGCGTGCGGCGCTCTCCTGGACGGCAGTCGCCATCACGCTGGCCGCGGCGCCCTTGAGGGCGTGCGCCTCCTTGCGGCAGGCATCGACCTGGCCCTGTTCGATGGCGCGCTTCAGCGCGGCCAGGCTGGCTTCGGTGGTGGAGACGAAGAGCGCTTCCAGATCCTGTACCAGCTGCGGATTGCCGGGGTAGCGCACATGCAGGGCGGACAGGTCGAGCAGCGGGGCTGGCACCGGGGGCGGGGCTGGCTCGGGCGCGGATTCCGGCAGCCACTGCATCAGCAGGGCCGCCAGCGCCGCTTCGGTATAAGGTTTGCTGAGATAGTCGTTTGCTCCCGCCGCCAGGCAGGCTTCACGGAAACCCGCGTTGGCATTGGCCGTCAGCGCGATGACCGGGATGTGGCGGGAATCGGTCGGCAACTGGCGAATCCGCTGGGTCGCCTCCAGCCCGTCCATCTCCGGCATCTGCCAGTCCATCAGGACCAGGTCGAAGGCTTCAGCCGACAGCAGATCGAGCGCCTCGGTGCCGCTGGCGGCCACCGCATACTGCAGGCCCATGTCGCGCAGCTGGTGCGACAGCAGCTTCTGGTTCACCGGGTGGTCTTCCACCATCAGGATGCGCCCACGCAGCTGGATCGAGGACTGCGCGGGAAGCTCCGCCAGTGGCAGGGTGGTGAGGGGCAGCAACAGCGAGAGGGTAAAGGTGCTCCCTTTCCCGGACTCGCTGACGACCGTGAGCTGTCCGCCCATCAGTTCGGCCAGCTGGCTGCTGACCGCGAGCCCGAGTCCGGTTCCGCCAAAGCGCCGTGTGGTGGAGGCATCCGCTTGCGAGAAGGCCTGGAACAGGCGTGTCTGCGTTTGCTCGTTCATGCCGATGCCGCTGTCGTGGACGCGGAACTGGCAGCCGATGCCTTCCGGGGCCGGCTCGAAGCGGGCACGCAGCTCGACCTCGCCCTGATCGGTGAACTTGATGGCGTTGTCGACCAGGTTCAGCAGGATCTGGCGGATGCGGGTCGGATCGCCCAACAGGGCGGCGGGCGTCTGATCGGGCAGGTTCAGTGTCAGGTGCAGGTTCTTTTCCAGCGCGCGCGCCTGGAACAGGGCGGCGACGCCCTCCATCAGCGCGGCCGGGGAGAAGGCGACCTGTTCGATGGTGAGCTTGCCAGCCTCGATCTTGGAGAAGTCGAGGATGTCGTTGATGATG
>JAJZRT010000852.1 GCA_021802595.1 Pseudomonadota bacterium | reverse complement strand
CTCGCCGGCTGGGGGGCGTGGGCTGCGCTGCACATGCCGCTCGATGCCTTGCCCGATCTCTCCGACACGCAAGTGATCCTGAAGACGAGTTGGACTGGGCAACCACCGCAGGTGGTCGAGGACCAGCTCACCTATCCATTGGCGACGACGATGCTCTCCGTGCCCGATGTCAAGGCCGTGCGCGCGTATTCCTCGTTCGGCTATTCGCTGGTGTATGTGATTTTTCACAGTGGCACCAATCTGTATTGGGCGCGTTCGCGGGTGCTGGAGTATCTGAGCCAGGCGCGTGCACGGTTGCCGCAGGGCGTCGATCCCGAGCTCGGGCCTGACGCCACCGGCCTGGGCTGGGTCTACGAGTACGCACTGGTCGACCACAGTGGCACGATGGATCTCGGCCAGTTGCGTGCGCTGCAGGACTGGTATCTGCGTTATCAACTCAAGACCGTGCCGGGCGTGGCCGAGGTGGCCAGCATCGGCGGCATGCAGCGCGCCTGGCAGATCGTGGTCGACCCGGTGAAGCTGGCCGCCTATGGCCTGACGCTGCAGCAGGTGCGGCAGGCGGTCACCGCCGCCAACGGCGCCGCAGGCGGTTCGGTGATCTCGCAGGGCGAGGCCGATCTGATGGTGCAGAGCATCGGCTATCTGCATACCCGCGAAGACTTCGAGCGCATTCCGCTGGTCACTGGACCTGACGGCGTGCCGGTGCGGCTCGGCGAGGTCGCCGTGGTGCGTCGTGGTCCGACGTTGCGCAACGGCATTGCCGATCTCGATGGTCAAGGCGAAGTCGTCGGCGGCGTGGTCATCGAGCGCGAGGGCGCCAACGCGCTGAAAACCATCGAGGCGGTCAAGGCGCGGCTGGCGGAGCTGCGGCGCAGCCTGCCCAAGGGCGTTGCGATCGTGCCCACTTACGATCGCTCGCAATTGATCCTGGAGGCCGTGCACAACCTGCGCGAGAAGCTGCTGGAGGAATTTCTGGTGGTGGCCGCGGTGTGCGCGCTGTTCCTCTGGCATCTGCGCTCTTCGCTGGTGGCGGTGGTGACCCTGCCTCTGGGCATGTTGGCCGCGTTCATCGTGATGTACTACCAGGGCGTCAGCGCCAACCTGATGTCGCTGGGCGGCATCGCCATCGCCATCGGCGCGATGGTGGACGCGGCGGTGGTGATGATCGAGAACGCGCACAAGCATCTGGAGCACTGGCGCGAGGCGCACGGCCGCGACCCCGAGGGCGGCGAGCACTGGGACGTGATCGTCGAGGCGGCCGCCGAAGTCGGACCCGCGCTGTTCGTCAGCCTGCTGGTGATCGCGCTCTCCTTCGTGCCGGTGTTCGCGCTGCAGGGCCAGGAAGGGCGGTTGTTTTCGCCGCTGGCCTTCACCAAGACCTACGCCATGGCCGCCGCCGCGGCGCTGGCGGTGACGCTGATTCCGGTGCTGATGGGGTATCTCATCCGCGGCCGCATCCGTCCGGAAAGCAAGAATCCGCTCAACCGTGCACTGATCCACGGCTACCGGCCGCTGCTCGACGCGGCGCTGCACCGGCCCTGGGCGGTGCTGCTGGGCGTGGCGCTGGCGCTGGCCGCCACGTTCTGGCCGCTGACGCATCTGGGCAGCGAGTTCATGCCGCCGCTCAACGAGGGCACCTTGCTGTACATGCCCACCGCGCTGCCGGGGCTGTCCTACGGCAAGGCCGCGCAACTGCTGCAGCAGACCGATCGTCTGTTGCAGACGGTACCGGAGGTGGCGACGGTGTTCGGCAAGGCCGGCCGCGCGCACACCGCCACCGACCCCGCGCCGATCAACATGTTCGAGACCACCATCACCTTCAAGCCGCGCAGCGAGTGGCCGCCGGGCATGACCATGGCCAAGGTGCAGGACCGACTGCAGCAGGCCGTACGCGGCATCCCCGGGCTGACGCCGCTGTTCGTGCCGCCGATCGCCAATCGGGTGTCGATGCAGTCGACCGGCATCAAGAGCCCGATCGGCATCAAGGTGCTGGGCCCCGATCCCGCCGTGCTGCAGCATCTCTCCAACGTGATCGTGCGCGTGGCGCAGCGGGTGCGCGGGGTCGGCTCGGCGGCCGCCGACCAGAGCAACGGCGGGCGCTATCTGGACGTGCGCATCCGGCCCGAGGCGGCGGCGCGCTACGGGCTGACCCAGGCCGACCTGCAGACCATCATCGCCACCGCGGTGGGTGGCGATCCCATCGGCGAGACCGTGCAGGGCCGCGAACGCTTTCCGATCGTGCTGCGCTATCCGCGCGATCAGCGGCAGAGCGCCTCGGCGCTGCGCCACCTGCTGATCGTCGCGCCAGACGGTGCGCAACTGCCGCTGGATGCGGTGGCTACGGTGGCGGTGACCGGCGGTCCGGCGATGCTGACCAGCGAGGATGGCCAACTGGCCAACTACGTCTATATCGACAGCTCGAGCGGCAACCTGGGCGGCGTGGTGGCGCGCCTGCAGGACGCGATCCACCGGGAGGTGGCGCTGCCACCGGGCTACACGCTGGAGTGGTCCGGCCAGTACGCGTTCCTCGAGCGTGCCGTGCAGCGGCTGAAGACCATCGTGCCGCTGACGCTGCTGATCATTTTTGTGCTGATCTGGAGCGTGTTCCGGCGCGTGCCGGAGGCTTTGCTGATCATGCTGACGCTGCCTTTCGCCCTCGTCGGCGGCATCTGGCTGGTGTGGCTGCTGGGGCACCCGGTGTCGGTGGCGACCATGGTCGGGTTCATCGCGCTGGCGGGTGTGACCTCTGAACTAGGCGTGGTGATGCTGCTGTACCTGCGCAATGCATGGCGGCAACGCGTGGCGGCGGGCAGTGCCGATGAGACGGCGCTGGATGAAGCGATCGACGCCGGCGCTGTGCTGCGGGTGCGGCCGATCGCCATGACCGTGGCGGTGATCCTGGCCGGCCTGCTGCCGATCATGTTCGGTCACGGCGCGGG
>JAJZRT010000851.1 GCA_021802595.1 Pseudomonadota bacterium | reverse complement strand
TCATGCTCACCCTGCACTTGGGGAGCGAATCATGAGGCCGCAGTCGATCGGCTCCTGGCTGCTGGCGACGCTGGTCCTGGCCAGCTTGCCCGTTGGTGCGCAGGAAGGCGACATCGATACGCCATCCCTCAAGCTGAAGCAGGCCGCTGGGGAAAAGGCGGATGCTGCGCAAGTTGCCGGGATGGACAAGATCGGCAAGCGTTCCAGGGCGGAACACAAGACTGTCGACATCTTCAAGGGCAAATCCTGGTATGTGGCGCCACCCAAGCCCAAGCCGGTTCCTCCGCCGCCACCGCCGCCACCCCCGCCTCCGACAGCGCCACCCATGCCCTACGCCTTCATGGGCAGCTATCAGGGCAAGGACGGGCACATGATCATCTTCCTGACCCGGGGCGACCAGGTATTTTCGGTTTCGCCCGGCGATGTGCTTGAGGGCACCTACCGCGTGGAAGGCATCGCGTCGGGCCACCTTGTACTGATCTACCTGCCGCTGAACATCCAGCAAACAATCATAATCGGGGAGCCATCATGACGATCAATTTCAGGGCTGTATGGTGGCTGTCGATGCTGACGGCAGCGTTGTTCACAGGCTGTGCCGATCAGAACCTGAAAGTGCTGGACTTGAAGGACGAAGGGCATATCGAGGACGGGCTGGGCAAACTCGAACAACAGGCACGGGATCATCCCGATCAGCTGGATTACCGCGCGGACTTCATACGGGAACGCGATCGCGCGGTGAATTACCTGCTGCAATCGGGAGACCGCTCGCGCGACCAGGGACGCGATACCGAGGCGTATGCCTATTACCGGCGCGTGCTGGCGATCGACAAGGACAACACGCGTGCAAGGGACGGCGCGAGCCAGATCGAGGCGGCAAAGCGCCGCGATACCGTCCTGGCAGAAGCGAACGCCCTGTTCGACAAGGGCGACCTGGATGCTGCGCAGAACAGGTTGCGTGCGATATTCATCGAGGATCCCCAGAATGCAAAGGCCGTCGCCCTGCGCCGCCAGATCGAGGAAAAGCAGGCCATGAATACGCAGATGCTCGTGCCGACATTGAAATCCAGGTTCCGGCAGCCGGTCTCGCTGCAGTTCAGGGATGCCAACCTGAAAATGGTGTTCGAGGCGCTTTCGCGCACCAGCGGCATCAACATCCTGCTGGACCGGGACATGAAAAGCGATCTCAAGACCAGCATCTTTGTGAGAGATGCTTCGGTGGAAGACACCCTGGACCTGATCCTGATGCAGAACCAGCTGGAAAAAAAGGTGCTCAACGACAGCACGGTGTTCATCTATCCCAATACGCCGGCCAAGATCAAGGAATACCAGGACATGGTCGTACGCACGTTTCACCTGACCAATGCCGATGCCAAACAGATGCAGACCATGATCAAGACGATGCTGAAGACCAAGGACACCTTCGTCCATGAGAAGAACAACTCGCTGGTCATACGCGACACGCCGGAAGCGGTCCAGATGGCGGAAAAGCTGATCGCATCCCAGGACATCAACGAGCCCGAGGTGATGCTGGAGGTGGAGGTGCTTGAAGTGCTGCATTCGCGCCTGACCCAGCTCGGCATCAATTGGCCCAACCAGCTCGGCCTCACGGTAACGTCCCTGCCGGCGGTATCCACAGCGACGACCACCGCTGGAGGCGCCGTGGTGACAACGAACACCCCGGCAGTGCCGCTGACCGTGAACGGACTGCGGGGCATCAACGGCAGCGCGATCAACGTGTCCCCGCTCTCCATGGCGCTCGATCTGCGCAAGGAACTGGGTGACAGCAACCTGCTGGCCAGCCCGCGCATCCGCGTGAAGCAGCATGAAAAGGCCAAGATCATGATCGGCGACCGGGTGCCGGTCATCACCAATTCGGTGACGCCGATCGCCACCGGAACGCCGGTGGTGACGGGCAGCGTACAGTACCTGGATGTCGGCCTGAAGCTGGAGGTGGAGCCGGATATCCATATGGACGGCGAAGTGGCCATCAAGACTTTTCTTGAGGTGAGCAATATCGCCAACCAGGTGACCAACGCCGCCTCCGGCAGCGTCGCCTACCAGATCGGCACGCGCAACGTGACCACCGTACTGCGCCTCAAGGATGGCGAGACCCAGGTGCTGGCAGGGCTGATCAACGACGAGGACCGCAAGACGTCCGCCAGCGTGCCCGGGCTCGGGGATCTGCCGTTGATCGGGAGACTGTTCGGCACCGACGGCGACGACAAGCGCAAGACGGAGATCATCCTGTCCATCACGCCGCACATCATCCGCAATATCCAGCGCCCCGATGTCGATCTGGCGGAGTTCTGGTCGGGGACGGACGATACGCTGCGCAGGAAGCCGCTATCGCTGGAAGCCGTGGGCATGGTCAAGAGCGGAACGGGGACGGTGGCTGCGATCCAGCCTGGCTTGCCCCAGGCTCCGCTTGTCGCGGCGGTTGCGCTGCAACCGCCGGCGGCCCCGATCCCGGGCGCGCCGGCAGGTGCTCCGGGTCCGGGTCCGGTACTGCCGGCTGCCAGCGCGCCTGTGGCGGCAGCGCCTTCCGGCGCCCCGGCCGTGCCGCCCGTGTCTCGCAATGCAGCCGCCGCGGCCCCGCCTGAAGCGGCCCCTGTTGCGGGTGCAGCGGCGGTGCCGGCTCCGCTGGTCGCGGTGCCGCTCGTGCCCGGCAGACTGCCGCCAGGCATGAAACCGGCCATGGCGCCGCTGATGATTTCCTGGCAGGGCGCAACCCAGGCAAAGGTGGGTGATCAGGTCAAGGTCGTGGTTTACGCGCAGACCGGCGCGAGAGTCGTCGACGCCTCGCTCAAGGTGTCATACGATCCGGCGGCACTCGAAGTCGTTGATGTGTCGGAGGGGGATTTCCTGAAAGGGAATAACGCGCAGACCGTGTTCAACAGCAACGTGGACCAGTCCGGCGGGCAGGTCTCGGTCGACATCTCCCAG
>JAJZRT010000850.1 GCA_021802595.1 Pseudomonadota bacterium | reverse complement strand
ACCGTCATATCCTCAATCATGCGGCGGCGCAGAGGGCGCATCCCGGTCATCGGGGGGCTCCCGTCCAGGGTTGGGGTGAAAGCACCCAAATCCTGGCAGACTACCGCCAGACCATGTAGGAAAACCGCCGCCTCAGCGCAACTACCGCGCCAGCGGTTTAGTTCAATCGATGTTCACAATCAACCGGAACGCGCACCGATCGAGGGAAGCGATATCCCTTCAAACGTGCAGGCAGAGTCAAAGCCATCATCCGAAATCGCTACGGGCACACGATCACCACGTCAACCTGACAATGCGGTTCAAAGAGTTCAATGATGGCGCAGCAAGCTGGGACCGCGTCGAGCGGATCATCGCCCGTGTCGAGGCCGGCGGGAGGACTATCACGTCTCGACCGTGCGCAGGCTGGCGCGGAGGCTGCATCACAGACCTGAGACGAAACGAAATAAATCGGTTACTAAAGCAGGTTATATGTACCCGATTGATATTTCCTGTTTTCCCGACTGGCTATACGTTTCAGCCAAACTTCTTCTTCAACCCCTGTTGTTAATTTCAGTCCAGAATGGCCCCGGAGTGATCCGGGGTTTTTTTCTCAGGGCAAGGAACAAAAGCAAAGTGGAGCCGGTTGAGGCGATAGAAGCAGCTCTTGCGAGCACTCGTAGGAGTGCTTCGAAGGACCGGACATCATGAGGTCGCATCGGACACCGGCGAAGAGCACTGTGCGCTGATGGCGACGCTGATCGGGTCCGCCAGGCTCAGCGGCGTCGAACCGCTCGCCCGGCTCACCGACGTACTCCAACGCATCGTCGCCGGACGCACCAAGTCCGACGAAATCGGCAGCCTGATGCCGTGGAACTGGAAAACTCAGGCCGCTCTGCCAGCCGCCGTGTAGCGCTCGCTCGCCAAAGCAAGGCCGTCATTCAGATAGCGATTACGCACCGGGCGCACGCGATGGCGCACCAACTGACACACCAGATGCACGAACAGTTCGGCGGTCAGGCCGCCCTCATAGGTGCAGTACCAGAACCCGCCCTTGGCGTTGACGGCCGACGCAGCGCTGAACGTCTGACGCTGACCCGGGCGCTCGACGACCGGTTCAGTGGAAATCGGCATCGAGCGTTTGGTCACGCTTGGGGAACATGCACAGCAGCGTGAGACCAGCAACAGAAGAGACGACTGAGGCAGCAAGGATACCCAGTTTCGCTGCGTTGAGGGTGGCATCTTGAAATGCCTGGCCGGCGATAAACAGCGCCATGGTGAATCCGATACCGGTAAGAAGAGCCCCACCGACAAGTCCCCCCCAGGTGAGTCCCGCCGGCCGAATGGCGACACCCGTGCGCACCCCCAGCCATGCGAATGCTGTGACGCCGATCGGCTTGCCGAGGACGAAGCCCGCCATCACCGCCAGCGAGACTGGGTTGATAAGTCCCTTGATCGTGATCGGTACCCCCGCGTTTGCAAGCGCGAAAAGCGGCATAACGCCGAAGGCGACCCAGGGATGGAGCATGGCCTCGAGCCTCTCGACGGGCGACAACGTCTCGCGCACCGCGATACCGGCAACCTGCAGCGCCCGGTTATCCTCGGTATCGCCACTCCAATGATCTCCCGGGGGATAGGAGAGCACCTTCCGCAAGATTTCCCCCAGACGCTGGTCGCTCACCCAGCCAGCCGTCGGTGTCATGAGCCCGAGGATAACACCAACAATCGTCGCGTGGATGCCGGACGCATTGACGGCGAGCCAGATTATTGCACCAGCCAGAAAGTAGACGCGGATGTTACGAACGCCGAGTAATGCCATCCCCCGAATTATCACCAGTCCGACGGCGCCGAGCGCAAGGGCAGTCCAGTCGATTGATCGACTGTAACCGACGGCGACCACGAGGATGGCGGCAAGGTCGTCGACGACCGCAAGTGATAGCAGGAAGACGCGTAGGCCCGGAGGCACACGCAAACCAAGGAGCGCCAGGCAGCCGATGACGAAAGCTGTGTCGGTCGGCATCACGACGCCCCAACCATGCTGCCCAGGTTGGCCATGCTGCAGCGCCAGATACAAGCCCATGGGCACAAGCATGCCTCCTGCCGCAGCTACGACCGAGAGAGCCACCATGCGCGGGTTCCGAAGTTCACCAAGCACCACCTCGCGCTTGATCTCGAGCGCGACGATGAAGAAGAACAGCGTCATTAGACCGTCGTTGATCAGATCCCGCAACGAGCGCAGAAACTGGAACGCACCGATCTGAATACCGATTGGTGTCTCCCAAAGAGATCTGAAGCCATCGGACCAGGGTGAGTTGGAAAGCGTCAATGCAACGACGGTGGCCAACAGGAGAACGGCACCACTCGTGGCTTCGATGCGCAGGAACTGCGAAAACGAGTTGGTCAGCGCGTCGATGTGTGTGGTCGGCAGTTCGCCTTGCTGCAGTTTACTGTTCTGGTCCGTAATCAAATCGGCCATCTCCCCTTATATCTCGAGAAAACCCAACCCGCCCGGGGTGTCGGGGCTATGGCTGAAAATGGGTGATGAGGTCTGAGAAGGCGGCGTATCGTGGCGGGTGTCCAAGCCTGCCAGAACCTCCCTGAGGAGCGATACGCCTATGAACGAGAATAGCACGATCACCTCTTTTCATCAGCCTGGTTCGATCATCGATCCGTTGACGGAGATAGCCCGTGAGGGCGCGCGGCAGATGCTGATGGCGGCCCTGAAGGCCGAGGCGGCCAGTTTCGTTGCCCAGTTCAGCGAGGAACTCTTGCCCGACGGCCGGCAGCGTGTTGTCCGGCACGGCGCCGGCCCGGAACGGGCGATCCAGACCGGGATCGGTCCGATCCCGGTGCAGCGGCCGAAGGTGCGTGACCGCGCGCCGGGCGTGTCGGCGGAGACGAGGATCCGCTTCACCTCGGCGATCCTGCCGCGCTGGGCACGCCGCTCGAAAAGCCTCGATGCCCTGT
>JAJZRT010000849.1:2545-2944 GCA_021802595.1 Pseudomonadota bacterium | reverse complement strand
GTGCTGTCGGCTGGTACTGGTACGCCGGCATGCAGGTGCGTGAACAGGCCGTCGCCGTCGGCCGCCGTGCCTGCGCCGATGCCGGACTGCAGTTCCTCGACGACAGCGTGGCCTTGGGCCGAACCCGTTTTGCGCGCAACAGCCAGGGCCAGCTGCAGTTCCTGCGCGATTACCGCTTCGAGTTTTCCGACACGGGCGACAATCGCCGTCCCGGCGTCATCCGCATGCTCGGCAACCGGGTCGAATGGGTGAGCCTGGATGGCGAGTGGCAGCCGGGGCGCACAGCCAGCGTCAGCCGGCTGGAGCACTGAGGCCTTGAGGGCGACCGCGCGCGGCGGCCGCCTGCGTTTTATTCCTGCTCGATTTCCAGAATCGCCAGGCTGATCTGCGGGCCCAGGT
>JAJZRT010000849.1:0-2535 GCA_021802595.1 Pseudomonadota bacterium | reverse complement strand
CCCATTTGCTGTAGGCCTTGAGCTTGTCCACAAGTACAGGCTTCATCTCGAAATCGCTTTTCCCCTCGTCGTACATGCGCCGCACTTCCGCCATCAGGATGTCGAAATAGGCCTTCTGTTCCGCAATGAAGCCGCGGTCGCCGGTCTTGCCGTGGCCGGGCACGTAGCGCTTCGCATTAAGGTCGAGCGCACGTTGCGTGGCCTTCATCACGCCCTTGAAAGTGCCGTCGCGCAGGTTCATCGACTGGCGGTTCAGCACGTTGTCGCCGGTGAAGAGAATCTTGTCTTCGACGAGCTCGATCATCAGGTCGGTCTTGCTGTGCGCGTCGGTCGACGAATGGATGCGGAAGGTCTTGCCGCCGATTCTGAATTCCTGGCCGTCGGCGGCTTCGACCGTGGGATGGACGGCGCGGGTGCCGTCGGTATAGCCGCGGGTCATGTCCGACATCAGCTTGAGCCAGAACGCGTCGGCACCTTCCTTCGCCTGCTTGATCATGTCGGGGTGGGCGATGATGGTCGCCTTCGGCCACACGTCCAGCACCGCCTGGTTACCCAGCCAGTGATCGCCGTGGACGTGGGTGTTGAACACGTGGGTGACCGGTTTTTGGGTGGTCTTCTTGAGCTGCGCCATGACCATGCGACCGGCCTGCACGCTGGAACCCGGATCGATCACCACGACGCCATCGGCGGTGACGATCCAGGCCGGGTTGTTCATGAAGCTCTGGTTTTCCACCGACGGCAAGCCTTGCGGGCCGTGGATGACGTAGGTGTCGGTGTGGACCTTTTGCGCCGGATAGGAACGGACCACGTCATTGGGGCCGGCCAGCACAGGCGTGCAGAAGGTCAGGGCGGCGAGCAGGGGGATGATGCGCATGGCGGTTCTCCGTTCAGGTTGAGGCGAAAACAAGCAGGTTGTCGGGCGGTGTCGAGTGGCGAACAGGCCCCCTACCACCATTTCTCGAAAATGATGCGGTTCATCGGCACGCCGAGGTCATGCAGCAGGGTGCTCATGTCCTCGACCATGCCCTTGGGGCCGCACAGGTAATACAGCGTGTCGTCCGGCACGTCGAGCGCGTGCAACTTGACCGGGTCGATGCGGCCGGTGAGGCCGTGCCAGTTGGCGTCGGCTTGGGTCACGGTGACGCTCACGTGCAGGTTGTCGTGGCTGCGGGCGGCTGCGTCAAGTTCGTCGCGGAACAGGATTTCGCGGCTGTCCGAGACGCTGTAGACCAGGTGCGTCTGCGTCGGCAAGCGGGCATCGCGCACGTGGCGGAAGATGGACAGCAGCGGCGTGATGCCGACCCCGCCGCCGATCAGCACCACGTTGTCGCTCATTTCCGGCAGGTAGACGAACGGCCCCTGGCCCTGTGAGATGCGTATGGCGTCACCTACCCGTGCCTGTTCGTGCACCCAGCGCGCCACCGGATGGTGCGCACTCGCCTTGATCGCAAGCTCGATTTCGCCCTGATGGATGGGCGAGGTGGTGATGGAGTAACCCGAGGTGTGCGTTGCGCCGCCGGCCTCGATACTGAGGTCGACCCATTGCCCCGGCAGAAAGCGGAAGGCGGGATCGGCAATGGCCAGGCGCAGGACGTGAATGCTGGGCGTGGCGGGGGTGATCGCAGCAATCTGCGCGTCAAAGATGTGCAAGGCTCAGTCCTGCTTCCGCTGGAAGGTGAGCGAGGCCGAGTTGATGCAGTAGCGCATGCCGGTGGGGGAAGGGCCGTCGGGGAAGACGTGGCCCAGATGCGAACCGCAGCGGCGGCACAGCGCCTCGACGCGCGCCATGCCATGGCTGGTGTCGTGCTTTTCCGCCACCGCATCGGCATTCAGCGCCTGATAAAAGCTCGGCCAGCCGGTACCGGAATCGAACTTGGCCGCGGACGAAAACAGGGGCGCGCCACAGGCCGCGCAATGGTATTCGCCGGCCTCGTGGTGGTCCCAGTACTCCCCGGTGAACGCTTGTTCGGTACCGTGCTCGCGCAGGATGCGGTATTGCTCGGGGGACAGTTCGGCGCGCCATTCGGCGTCGGTTCGGGTTTTATCTGCAGTCATGAAAGTTCTCCTGATTGCACGAAGTTTACCTGTTGCCGGTCGAGGTCAACACGGTTGACAGCGTCATTGAAGCGGGTTTATTCTTCGTTCAGGTATTAGACTTAGTCTAAAAACCGTATTTCATTCACTGGGATGCCTGCTATATACAAGTAGTTGGCTGTTGGACAGGGATGGATTATCAGTGCTGCAAAGCATATCTATGTCAATCAAGGAGATCAGGTTATGCAACTCAAGGGCTCGAAAACCGAAGAACATCTGAAGGCCGCCTTCGCCGGCGAATCGCAGGCCAACCGCCGTTACCTCTACTTCGCAGCAAAAGCTGACGTGGAAGGCTACAACGACGTTGCCTCAGTGTTCCGTTCCACCGCCGAAGGCGAAACCGGCCACGCGCACGGCCACCTGGAATACCTGGAAAAGTGCGGCGACCCCGCCACCGGTATGCCTTTTGGCCCCACCGCCGACAACCTGAAGACCGCGGTT
>JAJZRT010000848.1 GCA_021802595.1 Pseudomonadota bacterium | reverse complement strand
CAGGATGTCCGGCGTCAGTGCCTCGATGCGCTGGACATCGCCCGCCGTCAGCCGGTAGGCGAAACTCGCCACCAGCTTCGCCCCCGCTCCCAGGGCGGCCTGGCGTGCCGCCTCGGCGGTCAGTTCCTGGACCAGGCCGACGGTCACCATGCGCAGGCCGCCGGCCGCACTGCTCGACGCCAGCCTATGCGTGAACCTGGGCGTGCCGCCGAGTTTCCGGGCGAGCATGTGCAGCGCGGCGTCGAGCCCCTGATTGACGTCGGTGGTCACGGTCGATGGTCCTTGCGCGCTCGCCACGATCGCGCAGGAATCGAGGTCCACGGCGCGCAGCTTGGTGTAGGTGCTGCCAAAATCGATCAAGAGCGCGAGACTCATGGCGTTGCGGCACGCTCGGACCGGGCGGCGAAATCCGCCGCCAGCGCGGCCAGCGCATCGTCTACGCGGGTGCCGGGCGGAAACGCCCGGTCGAAGCCCATGGCGAGAAAACGCTGCTCGACTTCGGGCCAGGGCTGCTTGCCGACCACCAGATTGCCGCCGACATAGAGCAGTACGTCGTCGAGCCCCGCCTCCACGCACATGTCGCGAAAGCCACGGCAATCGAGTTCGCCCTGTCCATAAAGCGACGACACCAGGATGGCGTCGGCGGCGGTTTCGACCGCCGCCTTGATGAAATCGGCGGCTGGTGTGAGCGCACCCAGCGTGACGACCTGATAGCCGGCCGCTTCGAGCGCCATGCTCAGGATGCGATTGCCGACGATATGCGTGTCGACGCCGATCACGCCGGTCACGAGAGTGTAGGGGCGCATGCGTGCAATTCCTTTCTGTAAGCCGCGTGATCGCAGCGGTGGGCGGCCAGCGCGTCGCGATTGAGCGCTGGATGCAGCGCTGAGTCCAGCACGATATGGCCCTGTTCGAAGCGCAGCGGCTGCTCGAACAGGCTGCTGCGTGCCTTCAGATAGCCATTCATTTCGCCGGCGTTGTCGATGTGGCGCGCCGCGACGCACGCCTCCATCCAGCACGACACGTCCGAGGCGACGCCGTTGCCGAGCACCGGACGCATTCCGAGCGCGCGGATGCGCTCGATGGCTGAGGTCAAGGCAGCAATGCTGCCGAACTTCATCAATTTGACCTTGAGGTAGATGCAGGCCCGCTCTTTTGCCGCGCGCTCGATGTCGGCAAGGCCATAGATCGATTCGTCGAGCATCAGCGCCAGTCCGGTTGTCGCTGCGGCCGCCGCGGCTCTGCGCTGTGCGTCCCAGTCGCCAGCGGCGCAGGGCTGTTCGAAGAGCTCGATGCCGCGGGGATCGACGTCGCGGATGAAGGCTTCGGCCTGCGCGGCGCTATAGCCTTGATTGGCATCGACGCGGATTGCGGCGCGACCATCGACAACCTGCTGCATCAAAGACAGGTTGGCGAGGTCGGCAGGCACATCGAAGCCGACCTTGACCTTGACCGTCTTGTAGCCGTTCTCAGTCAGGCGCGCGAAATCGTCGCGCAACTCGGCCTCGTCCTTGCCTTGCAATAGCCCCAGAATGGGAACGCGCACCGGTTCAGCGGGCGAGAGCAGCGGGTGTTGCGACAGCATGTCTTGCGCGGTGAGGAAAGCCGTGGCCGCGAATGGCGCGCGCGCCACGAGCGCTTCCAGGCGCTCGGTGCACGCGGCGAGCGGAAGGCCCGCGAGTTCGCGTGCCAGTTCTTTGGCAAGCGCCCAGCTTTCGGCGATGGTTTCATCGGTATATCCGGTCAACAGCGTCGCCTCGCCAAACCCATAGCGCCCCGCGCTGTCGCTCAATTCGACCACGATCGTGTCGTAATGTTCCACCGGCCCGAACGACAGCCGATAGGGCTTGGTCAATGGGATCTGGAGGTAATGCACTTCAATGCGGTCGATGCGCTCGCTCATGTCTTGGTCCCTCGTTTCGATCGTGGAACTAACTTTGGCCGTCTCGAATTGTTCACTTTGATCGCCATCATGTCACCGCGCCGCGCGTGCCAGCAGCCCGATGCCGCCAGCGAGGATGATCCAGATGATCGCTCGCTGGAAGCCCCCGGGCGACAGTCGCGCGAAAATGCGCATCCCGACAAGACTGCCGGTAACGCTGATCGGCACGCACAAGGCGAGCGCCTTGAAGGTCTCCGCTTCCATCCCGATCAAGGTGGCAAATGCCCCCAGCGTCAACAGATGGCAATAGAGGCCGAAAGACTGCAGGAGGCCGCGCTGCTCGGCCTTCGAGCCGCCGCGCATCGCGATCCACACGCTCGGGAGCACGACGCTCAGACCCGATACCCCGCCGAGGAGTCCGCCCAGGAGTCCGACGCCGGTGTCGGCAACGCGCCCAGGCCCTGCCGGCAGCAGTACCAGCGGCAGCCGTGGGGTCATCAGCGCGTAGCCGCTGTAGCCGACCAACAGAACGCCGATGGCAGCGCGCAGTTCGTTCGCGTTGATCGCACCGAGCAAGGAAACGCCCAGCGGCACGCCGAGGGTACTGCCGAGCGCGAATGGCCATAGTCTCGTCAGATTGATGTCGCGGCGTATTCGCGGCAAGGTCACCAGATTCATCACCAGCGGACAGATCACGACCAGCGGCACCACTTGCAGCGGCGACAACACCTGCAGCCAGATCACCGACGCGGTCAGGCCGAAGGCGAAGCCGGAGATGCCGAAGACCAGCGAGCCTGCCGCTGCGCCCAAGCCGAGCACCCAGAAATCAAAGACCGACAGGTCCGTCGATGAAGGCGCTGCGTGCAGGCCAGTCCCGAAGATCAGCATCGTCTTGTTGTCGGGTTACGCATATCGCTCTCCTGCAAAATATTCGGGCACCGCACATAGGCATAGGGCCGGCCCATCGGGTCGGGCCAACGTGATCGGCGGCCAAATCACCCCAATGAGGTTCGGGCTGCTGCGCCGTGAAATATCGTCCGGGCGCTGATCGGCACGCATGGT
>JAJZRT010000847.1 GCA_021802595.1 Pseudomonadota bacterium | reverse complement strand
TCGAAACCCATGCCGTAGTTCACGCTGCCATCGTCTTCCTGATAGGCGGCCACGCGCAGGATCATCTCGAAAACGTCGGGGTTGTTGTTGGCGGCGCGAATCTGCGCGGCGGCGGCGTCGGTGATCTTGATCATGGGTCTGTCCCTCGATAATTAAGCTGCGGCGCGCGCCTTGTGCGCGCGCACCTGGTTCAAAAATGGCGTGATCCATCCCTGCTCGCCGCTGCCGCGTCGGTGCACGTAGCCGGCCAGCAGATTGTGCAGCTGGTAGCCGTCGTGCGCACCGTCGATGCCGTGGCCACGCTGCACCTGATAGGCATAGATGGCGTCGGAGGGCAGATTTTCCAGGCTGGAATAGTGAAACTCGTGCGCGGGGATGGGGGCGGTTTCCTGCCAGCGGTCGTCGCCGGTCGGCTGCAGCCGGGCATAACCCCGCCCGACCGGGCGTTCATGCATCACGGTGTCGCCGGGCACCACCCCGACCATCTGCCGCGTCTGCCCTTGCCATTGGAGGCTGCGCGAAAGATACATCAGGCCACCGCATTCGGCGTAGGTCGGCAGTCCCGCTTCGATGGCACTGCGGATGCTGGTGCGCAACGCAACATTGGCCTCGAGTTCGGCCATGAACACTTCGGGAAAGCCGCCGCCGATGATGAGCCCATCCACCTTGGGCAGGGCCTGTGCATGCAGCGTATCCAGCTCGACCAGCTCCACATTGGACGCCTGCAGGCAGTCGAGGTCCTCGCTGTAGTAAAAGCCGAATGCGGGGTCGTGCGCGATCGCCACCCGTACCCGTTCGCTCGGCGGCGGCGCAGGCAGGCAGGCAGGCACTTCGCGCGCGGGGGCGCTGTCGGCGATGGCTAGCAGGCCATCAAGATCGACCTGGGCTGCCACCCGTTCGCCCACGTGCCGGATGCGCTCCAACGCAGCCTGCTGCTCGTTGGCCGGGACGAGGCCCAGATGACGTTCGGCAATCTGCATGCTGGTGTCGTGCTGCACGGCGCCGATCACCGCGACGTCGGTGTAATGCTCGATCACCGCGCGCAGCTTGGATTCGTGGCGGCTGCCGCCGAGATTGTTGAGGATGACGCCGGCAATGCGGATATCCGGATCGAACGCTTGGTAACCGAGAATCAGCGGTGCCACGCCGCGCGTCATGCCGCGCGCGTCGATCACCAGCACCACCGGCGCGCCGAGCAATTTGGCGAGCGCAGCATTGCTGTTGCTGCCGTCGAGGTCGAGCCCGTCATACAGGCCCTTGTTGCCCTCGATCAGGCTGATACGCACACCAGCCGCAGCGTGTGCGAACTGCCGCTCGATTTCGGCACGCTGCATCATGTGGAAATCGAGGTTGTAGCAGGGACGCCGGGACGCCATTCCCAGCCACAGCGGATCGATATAATCCGGGCCCTTCTTGAAGGGCTGAACCGCATGTCCGCGTGCGTGCAGCGCGGCACAAAGACCGAGCGTGAGCGTGGTCTTGCCCGAGGATTTATGCGCGGCAGAAATGAAGACGCGGGGCATTTGAGCCCCGCGCTTGTCCGTGTCGTTCAATGTGGCTTGCCGGTTCATGCCTGGCCATCCCCGGCCAGCCTGTCGGCTTGCCGGTTCATGCACTCAATGTTCCAGCTTGGCGACCGTGGCGTCGTCCAGGCTGGCAGGCAGGAGACGCAGCACCTTCACCGCGAAGGTGGTGATCAGCAAGGCAATGGCCACGCCGCCCAGCCCCAGGAAGAGTTCGGGCATGCTGGGCGTGTAGTTGTGCACCACGCCGTCATAGAAACTGCTCTTCATGGTCATGCCCGGGAACATTTCCAGCGGATAGGCCTGTGCACCGATGATGGTCACATACTCCTGCGAGATGCCGCCGAGAATGATCAGAAGGCACGCGATCATCAGCCAGCTGCGCTGCTTGCCGAGGCCCGTCAGCAGGATCAGCAGCGGCAGCACGCAGCCGATGACGATCTGTCCCACCCAGAACAGGGTGGTGATGTCGCCGCCGTCGCGCAGGATGAAGGCTTCTGCCGCGTGCATCTTGGTAAAGTACAGATTGGTCATGTGATACACGACCACGAAGTACAGGGCTGCGGCAACGAAAACGGCAAGCAGATAGCGCAGGCGATTCATCACCACATCCCCCAGGGGCCGGCCGGTCCATGCATAGGATGCGGCCAGCACCATGAGGTAAATGGCCAGACCATAGGCGAACGACATGATGATGAACATCGGTGCCAGCATCGCGGTGCCGTAGAGCGTACGGGCAACCAGGAAACCGAACAGCGAGCCGGTACCGGTGGTCAGGATCAGGCGCCACAGGAAGGCTGCCGTCCCCGCGGCCTTCGAATAGGCTTTCACGTTGCGGTCCAGCATGGTCCACAGGTACACCCCGACCAGAGCGAAGAATCCCGAATACAGGAACACGTTCCAGGTGAACATCGACTTGAAGTTGAAGTACGTCATCGCGACGATCAGGCGGTCGGAGCGCCCGAGGTCGAGCACCAGCACCAGCAGGCCGCCAGCCATCAGGGCCAGCGCCAGAATCGCCGACAACGGTGCTAGCGGCTTGTACATCGGCTTGTTGAAAACCGACGCGATGGAGGCGATGTTCAGCGCACCCGAGGCGGCCACGATCAGGAACACCGCGAACACGTGCGGCAGGCCCCAGACGATCTGGTTGTCCATGCCCGTCACGACGTGGCCGTGGTGATGCATGTACAGATAGGACAGAAAGCCGAACAGCACGAAGAGGCCAATGCCCCCGAACAGCATCCAGTACTTCAGGCTGCTGCCTTCTACTTCGCGGAAAGTAATGCTTGCCATGTTGTTTTAGATTCCGTGATAGCGAACGCCGAGGTTGAGATTCAGGTCGGCACGGACCTGCTTGGTCGGCAGTTCGCGCAGGCGCTTGGAAATCTCGCTTTCGGGATCGTTCATGTCGCCGAACACCA
>JAJZRT010000846.1 GCA_021802595.1 Pseudomonadota bacterium | reverse complement strand
GAGCGCGCGCTGGCACGGCCGAAAGTCGTCTACGCGACGGCCGGTGTGCTGATGCTGGCGGCCGCCGGCGTCTATCCGCTGATCGGCAAGACCTTCATGCCGGTGATGGACGAGGGCGACATCCTGCTGCAGTTGGAGAAGCTGCCGTCGATCAGCCTGGAGGAATCGGTCAAGCAGGACACCCGCGTGCAGCAGGCGCTGTTGAGGAATATTCCCGAGATCCGCCGCATCGTCGGCCGCGTCGGCGCCGACGAACTGGGGCTCGATCCCATGGGGCTGAACGATACCGACACCTTCCTGGTGCTGAAGCCGATGGCCGAGTGGCGGCATCCCGACAAGGAGTGGCTGATCGGTGAGATTCGCAAGGTCGTCGAGGGTTTTCCGGGCATCGCCTACAACTTCACCCAGCCGATCGACATGCGGGTGTCGGAGATGCTGACCGGTTCGCGCGGCGACGTTGCGATCAAAATCTTCGGCCCCGACCTCGCCACGCTCAACCGGCTGGCCGGCGATATCTTCAGCGTGGTCGGCAAGGTCCCCGGCGCAACCGACGTCTACACGCAGCAGAATGCCGGCGTGCAGTACCTGCAGGCGGAGATCGACCGCAACGCCGCCGCCCGCTTCGGTTTGTCGGCCGACGACATCGCTGCCCTGCTGCGCACGCAGCTCGAGGGCGAAGTCATTGGCGTCATCCAGCAGCAGGGCCGACGCGTGCCGCTGCAACTGCGCGGCCCGGCCAGCCTGCGCGAGTCGCCCGACGCCCTGCAGGCGATCCGCCTGACGCTGGCCGACGGCCGCGAGATCAGCCTCGACCAGGTGGCGCATCTCAAGCGTACCAACGGGCCGGTGGCGGTGAAGCGCGAGAATGCGGCACGTTTCACGGTGGTGCAGAGCAACGTTTCCGGGCGCGACCTGGTCGGCTTCGTCGAGGATGCAAAGGCCGCAGTCGCCACGCAGGTCAAGCTGCCGCCCGGATACCACCTGACCTGGGGCGGCCAGTTCGAGAACCAGCAGCGTGCCGCGCAGCGCCTGATGATCGTGGTGCCGGTGGCATTGCTGCTGATCGGCTTCCTGCTCTATGTCACCTTCGGCAATGTGGGCCAGGCTGTGCTGGTGATGATGAACGTGCCGCTCGCGCTGATCGGCGGCGTCTTCGCACTCGCGATTTCGGGCGAGTATCTCTCGGTGCCGGCGTCGGTGGGTTTCATCGCGCTGCTGGGTATCGCGGTGCTGAACGGCGTCGTGCTGGTGAGCTACTTCAACCAGTTGCGTGCGCAGGGCCTGAGGGGCGACGCCGTGGTGCGCGACGGCGCACTGCGCCGCCTGCGCCCGGTGCTGATGACCGCCAGCATCGCCGCCTTCGGCCTGGTGCCGCTGCTGTTCGCGACCGGACCCGGCTCCGAGATCCAGCGCCCGCTCGCCATCGTCGTCATCGGCGGTCTGGTCAGCGCGACGCTGCTGACCCTAGTCATGCTGCCGCTGCTGTACCGCCAATTCATCCTGAAAGGAGAGCGTGCATGAATGCCGTGCACAGACTGAGCCTCGCGCTGGCGCTGGCGTTTGCCGTGCCCGGTTTTCTGACTGAGGCACGCGCCGATTATCTGCCTGATCCGGCCGCCGCCGAAACCGCCCTGCAGGCCTCGCCCGGGGTGGCGCAGGCGCGCGGCGAATTCGCCGCGCAATCGCTGAGGAGCGAGAGCCTGCGGCGCGGCCGTGAAGAGTGGACGCTGGCAGCGGATGCCCTGCAACGCCGCATCGATGCGCCGCAGGATCGTTTTGCCGAATGGGGTGTCGCGCTGTCGCGTCCGCTGCGGCTGCCCGGGCGTGCCGCGGCCGACCGCGCCCTGGCCGGGGCGCTTACCGCCCATGCGGAAGCAAGCCTTGGCGAAGCGATGCACGAAAGTGGCCGGCTATTGCTCGCGCTGTGGTTCGACTGGCTGAAAGAGGCCGGCCAGGCCAGGGTATGGCTGGCACAGGTGACCCTCGCCGATCAGCAGCTTGCCGCCGTGAATGCACGCATCCGCCTGGGCGAGGCGCCGCGTTCCGAACGCGCCAACGCCGAGGCCGCGCTGGCGCAGGCGCGTCTGCAGCAGCAGCAGGCGGCCACGCGCGAAGCGCGGGCGCGCAGCCGGCTCGCCGCGCAGTATCCCGGCCTGCCGGTGAAGGCGGATGACGTCCTGCCGCCGCCGGCGTTGCCGTCGGGCACGGCGGGCGATTATGTCGGTGCGGTGCTGGCGCATGACCATGAACTGATGCGCGCGCGCCGCCAGGCCGACATGCTGCAGGCCGAGGCGCGCCAGTTTGCCAGCCGTCGCGGTGTCGACCCCAACGTCGGCGTGTTCTACAAAAACGAAATGGGCGGCAACGAGCATCTGCTCGGGGTCAGCGTGGGGCTGACGCTGCCGGGTCCGGCACGGCGCACCGACCAGCAGGCCGCAGAGCAGCTCAGCGCCACCGCGCAGGACGCGGCGATCCGTCTGGAGCAGCGCTTGCGGGAGGAAGCACGCGCGAATTTCGAGGCCGCCATCGCCCAGACGGCGAACTGGCAGCAGGCCGACCGCGCTGCGCAGGCGCTGGCGGATGCAGCGCAGATGGCGGCGCGCGCCTATAGCCTGGGAGAGGGCAGCCTGGATCAGGTGCTGGTCAATCGGCGGCTGGCGCTGGAAGGCCAGTTGATGGCACAGCAGGCGCAGCTCGATGCGCTGTTTGCGCAGGCACGCCTGAAGCTGGATTCACACCAGTTGTGGCCGCTGGATGCGGAGGGCGAGGACAGCGAGCACGCGCATCCGTGATGGCCGGAGGCCGTCGCCCCCCTCAGGGCGTTGCGGGTGCCGCGCCCTGTCCTGAGCCTGCCGAAGCGGCCTGTCCTGAGCCTGTCGAAGCGGCCTGTCCTGAGCCTGCCGAAGCGGGGGACGGCACCGGGCTCATGCGCCGGGCCTCTTCCTGCA
>JAJZRT010000845.1 GCA_021802595.1 Pseudomonadota bacterium | reverse complement strand
GGACAGCAGCGTGTCGGAGGCCCCGCTGCCCGCGACGTAGGCCTCGGGAAACCATTCGTAAAACGGCAGCAGCCCAAGCTTGGCGCCGAAACCCAACAGCAGCAGCACGCCGGCGATCAGCGGAAAAGATCCCGACAGGCTGGGCGCCGATGCGGCAAAGCCCGCAAAGGAGATGCCGCCGGAAGCGGAATTCAACAGCAGGAACGCCGCCAGCAAGGCCACGGCACCCACCTCCAGCAACCCCAGCATGAACAGCACCGGGCGCCCGGCGTGGGCGGAGAGGCCTTCGCCCAGTATCATCGCCGCGCCGCCCAGGCTCATGAGTTCCCAGGCGACCAGAAAGGATATTCCGTCCTGTACCCCGAATACGCCCAGGGCGCCGATCAGGCTCAAACTGGCGCCGAACAGCCAGCCGGCCCACCCCTGCTGGCGCGGCGTAGCCAGCCAGCAGGCCAGCGCCGCTGGGACCAGCCCGAATCCCATCAGCCACAGGGCCTCGGGCGAGAATTTCAGCACCACCGTCTGCCCCGCCAGGGCAAAGGGCAAGGCGAGCGCGGAGGTGCCGCCGGGCAGGGCCAACAGCGCCGCCAAAATGCCGCTGATGCATCCCAGTCCCAGCAACAGGCGCGGCATCGGTGTCCAGACACGCGCCAGCACCAGCAAGCCGGCCACCAGCCACAACCAGAACGCGGCACCCAGCAGCTCAATCGACAAGGCGGCCTCCCTTCACCCGCTGCGGGGCCCGTTGCAGCAGCATGAGCAGTGCCTCGATGAATGCCGCGGGGTTGGGTGGGCAGCCGGGCAGATAGACATCCGCGGGCAGAATGCCGTCGAGCCCGTGGGCGCAGGCATAGCCGCCCCCCGCCACGCCACCGGAAACGGCGCAGGTTCCGGCGGCCATGACCCAGCGTGGCTCGGACATCGCCTGATAGGTCTCCAGCAGCGGCTCCCGCATGGCGTAGGAAACCGGTCCGGTAACCAGCAGCAGGTCGGCAAAACGAGGTGACGCGGTGAAAAAGACCCCGAGCCGGTGCAGATTGTAGAACGGATTGTTCAACGCCTGCAGCTCCGATTCGCAGCCGTTGCAGGAACCCGCGTCCACGTGCCGCACGTGCAGGCTGCGGCCGAAAGCCGCGTCGATGGCGCCTTTCAGCCGTTGCGCCGGCGCCAAATCGGCGGCCTCGGCCCAGTGCAGATCCTCGCGTCGGCTTACCCCGAAGGCCCAATCGGCAGACGGCATGAGCGCCCCGTCCGGACATGCCTCGGCGCACAGTTGACAGGCCACGCAGCGTCCGTAGTCCAACTCCATTCGCGATCCGTCCTGTCCTTGCGGCCACGGCCTGATCGCCCCGGTCAGACAGGCGTCGACGCAATCCGCGCAGCCCGCCTTGCAGCGCTGCGGATGATAACGCGGCATGCCCAACACGCCCGCCTGTCCGTTGTCCCCGGCCGTATAGGGCCAGGAGGTGGTGGCCTGGCCCCGGGCGAGGCCGAAAAATGTCCAAAGCGGCATGGCGTTCTCCTAACGATCGCAACCGGCAATGGTGAGGCCGAAACTGGCCTCGTTGATCGCATAGTCCATCATGTTGCTATCATGGACGGTAAGGGGAAATACGCGCCAGTTGGAAAACGACGGGGACTTGATCTTCACCCGCGCCAAGCGGCCGTGCGCGTCCATATGGACGGCATAGTAAAGCGACCCGCGCGGGGACTCGCTCCATCCCAGGCCCTCGCTCTCCGGCGGCGGACGGCAGTCGGCGCAGACCGGACCATCCGGCAGCAACAGCAGCAGGCGCTGGATCAGGGCGAAGCTGGCGTCGATTTCGGCGGCGCGCACCTGCATGCGCCCGTGGGCATCCCCGCTATCGCGGACCGCCACCGTCAGCGGCAAATCGGCGTAGGCCGCGTAGGGGTGGTCGCGGCGCAAGTCGCGATCCAGTCCAGACGCCCGTTCCACCGGCCCGGTCGCACCCTGGTCGTAGGCCGCCTGGCGCGTAAGCGCCCCGGTAGTCATGAGCCGGTCCACGTGGCTGTTGGTCCGTTCCAGGCACCCGATATACTCGGCGAACTCGCGGCGCAGCGCCTCCAAGGCGTCGCTCAGGCCCGCGGGATCGAGATCGCGGCGCAACCCGCCCGGACACAGCAAGCCGGACAGGAAGCGGCTGCCGCTGAGCCGGGCATTCAACTGCTTGACGCGCTCTTCCAGCAATTTGCCTTCGGCCTCGCCCACCTTGAGGGTGGTGGTGTGGCAAAGATGGCCCAGATAATGGAAATGGTTGTACAGCCGTTCCATTTCCGCCAGCAACACCCGCAACCAGCGGGCGCGCACCGGTACCGGGCACTGCGCCGCCGCCTCCAGCGCCTGGCAGTATGCCAACCCGTGGGCCACGCTGCCCACCCCGGACACGCGCTCCGCGAGCACGGTGCCGAGCTGTGGAGAAAGGCCGCGAAAACGCTGCTCCATGCCGCGGTGCTTGAAAAACAGCCGGGGATGGAAGTGCAGGATCGCTTCGCCGATATAGACGAATACGAACTGGGCCGATTCCACCACGTCGGCCCGCACCGGGCCGAAAGGCAGCAATTGCACGTCCTTGCCGGCGACCTCGGGCAGGCGCCACGGCTCGGGCCGGAATTGCAGCGCCTGCTGCGACGGATAACGCGTATCCAGCGGCGGTAAAACGCTTTGCGCGCCCTCGTGCAGCACCAGCGGAAAGGGCTCGGGATGGCCCGCGAAGGAGACCCCGCACAACTCATGGATTTCCCGCTCGTACCACCCCAACAGCGGCGAAATCCGTGCCAGGCTGGGTACTTCGCCGCCCGCCTGCAGACGGCAGCGCCACAGCACAAAGCGCCCCTGTGCCGGACTGGCGAGGTAACACAACTCCGGCGGCGCGCCCTCCTGCGGAAACCAGCCATAGGCCATTTGCATGCGCCCGCCGTGCCGCAGC
>JAJZRT010000844.1 GCA_021802595.1 Pseudomonadota bacterium | reverse complement strand
CGTGTTATCCGGAGGACGGCCGTAGCATCGATACCATCCAGGCGCGCGCCGATCGCGCCATGTACGTCGCCAAGGAGCAGGGCCGCAATCGGGTCGTGAAATTCACGGCTTGACCGCTGCCCCACGCAGGATACGACCGCCTTCGGCCCGCATGCGCTCGCATGCGGCGCGGCTTCCCCGGCGCGACCAGAACGCTCATGGTTGCGCGAACAGGGAAACAACAACTACGGGAGGGCACCGAAACCAGAGAATGCGCTACACTTATCCACAGGCCAGCCTATGACCGGCAGCCAAAAGCCCCTAGTCAAAATTCAACGCGCACAGCTGGTCAAATTTAAACACGCGCCGACAGCTGATGCGTGAGAATGGCATCCGCGACCATATTGCAAATCGGGTGTTGATCGCCCCAGGTAGTGGCTCACACGCCGAGCAGCTGGCGTAGGTGCGGCACGTTGACCCGGCTAACCGGAATTTTCTCCTCGGTGTTTCCCACCATGGAAATCACGAACTGCTCGTCGTGGCGGAACACTGCGCTCGCATGGGCGAGGTTGATGATGTAGCTGCGATGGACCCGTACGAAGCGGTCCTGTGGCAGGCGTGACTCCAATTGGCTCAAGGATAGGCTGCAGAAATAGTGCTTCCCGCCGGCGCAGACCTGGGTGTGGTGTCCATCGGCCCGGAGGAATGCCACCTCGCCGATATCCAGCAGCGCGATGCGATCGTGCATGGACACCGGCAGCTTGAAGAGCTTGCGCCCGGCGGAGCTTTCCCCGCCGGCCGGCTCCTGCTCCGCGGGGTGCGAGGTCAGGTCGGTGATGTCGTAGAGGATCAGGCAATAGCCGCTGATGCCACAGGCGTCCTGGAGCTGGATCATGCGCAGTTGCAGCACCCTGTCCGGCACGTTGATGAGCATCGAGGCATAGCCCGACGCTCCTTCCTCGCGCGACTGCTGCAACAGCCATTCGATCTTGCTGTGGGAATGCTCGGGATGCACCGACTGTATGGTCTTGCCTAGGCTTTCGCGCAAGCGCTCCGTGCCCAGAATTGCCGCCGCAGTGCCGCTGAAGCTGACCACGCGGTGATCGCGATCGAGCATCACCAGGCCGATCGGCAGCCGGTTCAGGATGTACTGCTTCTGGGACATATCCAATTTTCTCCGCCAATGATGGCGCCCCTCCTATCGACCGCTCCCGCCGTGGCTCGGGAAGCCATTCCCCCGTTCGTGCGCCGGTTCCGCTGTTCGCGAAATTGTGGTTTTCGGCCATGCCTTCATGCAATAGATTGATGCGGAAACAGTACCACAGCCGGGGCGACGATACACACCCGGCTGGACAATCAACCGACGGGCACCGCGATCTCCGGCCAGCGCGGAGCGCGAGATGCCCACGTTACAGGAGGAGGACGAGTGGACAAAGCCATTTTCACCCTCATTGAGAGATGCGTCGCCTGCAAGGGCTGCGAGATCGCCTGCGCAGTCGAGCACTCCCGGGCCAAAAGCCTGTTCGGCGCCCTCGCCGAAAGCCCGCGGCCGCGGCCGCGGGTGCGCGTCGAGAACGCCGGCGTGCACAGCTATCCGGCGCGCTGCATGCACTGCGAGGATGCCGCCTGCATCGCCGCCTGCCCGATGGGCGCGATGACCCGCAACGCGGTGACGAACGCCGTCTATGTCGATGAAAGCAAATGCGTCGGCTGCTGGATGTGCGTCATGGTCTGCCCCTTCGGCGGCGTCAGCGCCGATCCGGTGGCGAAGAAGGCGTTCAAGTGCGACCGCTGCCCGGACAGGACCGCGCGGGGTGAAGACCCGGCCTGCGTCGCCGCCTGTCCGACGCGGGCGATGGTTTACGCGACACCGGAAGAACTGGCCGCACGCCGGCGCCAGGCCACTGCCATCAACGCAGCCGGCATGCCCGTTGCCCGCGTTGCCGGCAACGTCGATTTGTGGAGAAGTCTGAAGGGAGGAGCCCAGAAATGAATAACGTCGTAACCCCCGCTGCCGAAAAACAACTGCTGGAAATCGCCCGGAGCAAGGACCTGGAAACCGGCCGCGACCGTCTCGCCGCGATGAAGCCGCAATGCGGCTTCGGCGAGCTGGGTACCTGCTGCCGCATCTGCTACATGGGGCCGTGCCGCATCGATCCCTTCGGCGACGGCCCGAAGAAAGGCGTGTGCGGCCTTTCCCCCGACACCATGGTGGCGCGCAATCTGCTGCGCGAGGCCATCGGCGGCGCTTCCTCGCATGTCGGCCATGCCCGCCATCTCCTCATCACCCTGCGCGACGCGCTGGACGGTGAAGCGCCCTACGAGATTCGTGGCGAGGAGCGGGTGTTCGCGCTGGCCAAGGTTTTCAGCTTGGATGTCAAGAGCCGCTCGGCCAAGCAAGTTTGCAGGGAACTGGTGGATATCGCCCTGCAGGATTTCGGGCGCCAGGACAACCAGCCCAATAACTGGCTGAGCAGGCGCGCCCCGGCCCTGGAGCGGAAAATGTGGGAGAAGCTCGGTCTCCTCTACTCCAACCCGCACAACGAAATCGAGACGGCGATGCACGCCTCGTCCATGGGCAACGACGCCGACCCCATCACCCTGCTGCTGCGCACCTTGAAAATCGGCCTGATCGACGGCTGGAGCGGGCTCGCCCTGTGCACCGACGTCCAGGACATCCTTTTCGGCACGCCGCAGGTGACGACGGTCGAATCCAATGTCGGCGTGCTCGAGGAAAACAGCGTCAATATCGCCGTGCATGGCCACAATCCGGTGCTCTCCGAAAAAATCTTGGAGTGGGCGGGCAAGCTGGACAAGGAGGCGGTGGCCGCCGGCGCCGAGCGCATCAACCTCGTCGGCGTGTGCTGCACCGGCAACGAACTGAGCATGCGCCACGGCGTGCCGCTGGCGGCGCACAATGCGCAGTCGGAACTGATCCTGGCTACCGGCGCGGTCGATTGCATGACCGGCC
>JAJZRT010000843.1 GCA_021802595.1 Pseudomonadota bacterium | reverse complement strand
CTGGTGTCAGGAAGCGAAGCGAGACCAATCCGACGACACCGCCCGTGCTGGTGGCGGGCAGCAGCATCGCATAGAACCCGAGCGCCGCGACAAACAGGACCATCGTCCCGATCACGGCCCGGCGGGAACCAAGTGCGAACTGCAAGGCGCGCGGCACCATCTCCGCGCGCTGATAGAAGGCGGCGATCATGATCCGGTCTTTGGCTTGATAAACCTTTCGATCTTGCCGAAGGTGACGGAGGGGGTCGAGGAAACCACAGCAACGTGCCCGTCCGGCGCGATCACCTGGTAAACATCGACGAATTTGTGCGGGTTGTAGATGTCGAACAACGCCTTCGTGTCGTCTCCGATCACGAAATGCGAATCGTGCAGAAGCGTCGGTGCCGCCTGCTCGACGAAGTTATGCATGCTGGGGCCGGAATAGCCGCCATTCTTGTAGTCGCGGAGCACAAGGATCGTGATGTCCGACTTGTCGATCTCTGCCTGATGCTGTGCGAAGGTCCTGAGCCCGGCCTTGCAACTCGGGCACCAGGTGGTGACCTGCCAGACCACGAGTGGATGGCCCACATAGGTTTTCAGCTCGACGGTCTTCCCGTCGGCGGTGAACGGCGCATTGGGCGCAACCACGTTCTGCGGCGTCGGAGCATTGGTTGGTCCCATCTTGCCTGTTGGCGCGGCGACTGCGGTCGCGGAGACCAGGCCGGTGAGCGCCAGTGCAGCCAATAGCGGTTTCCCGAGCGGCAGGAACCGGCGGTGAAGGAGGTTGTTGGTTTTTGTCATGCGTATTGCCCTTTCGTGGTCATGAACCCATCCTCGTGCCGCCTTGCCTTCGGCCTGCATCGTGCTCACCCTGCGCAGCAGGAGAGTTGTTTCACGTCCTTGGTGAAGGTCTGTGCCGCGAGCTTGATCCCCTCGCTCATCACCAGATACGGGAACAGCGTATCGCCAAGCTCCTGCACCGTCATGCGATGCCGGATGGCGAGTGCTGCGGTCTGGATCATTTCCCCGGCATTGTGGGCGAGAATCTGTGCGCCGATCAGCCGATTGCTGCCGGCTTCGGCAACTAGTTTCACGAACCCCCGCGTGTCGAAGTTCACGAGTGCTCTGGGCACGTTTTCCAGATCGAGGCGCCGTGTGATGGTCTCAATGCCTGCTGCTCTCGCCTGTCCCTCGTCCATTCCAACCGTCGCGACCGACGGGTCGGTGAAGATCACGGCGGGGACCACCGAGAGGTCGAGGCTGGCGTCTCCACCCGTCATATTGATCGCTGCCCGTGTGCCGGCAGCCGCCGCGACATAGACGAGCTGCGGCATCGTGCTGCAATCGCCAGCCGCGTAGATATTCGCGGCCGATGTCCGCAGATGATCGTTGACCACGATGGCGCCGTTGCGATCGGTGGTGACACCGACCTGCTCAAGGCCAAGTCCTCCGGTAGTGGGCCGGCGTCCTGTCGCCACCAGCAGCCGCTCGACCTCTATGCGCCCGGTGCCGAGCTCCACGGTGAAACGACCAGCCTCATAGGCGACGTGCTGAACCTGGGTTTCGTTGAGAACACGGATGCCCTCGGCTTCAAACGCCCCCTGTAGCGCCGCGCCGAGTTCGGGATCGTCGCGCGTGAGCAGGGTGCTGCGGGCGAGCACGGTCACGTCGACGCCGAGACGGCGATATGCCTGCGCCAGTTCGAGGGCCACGAAGGACGAGCCGATCACCGCCAGCCGCGCAGGAAGCTCCTCGGTGAACAGGGCTTCCGTCGAGGTCCAGTAGGGCGTCTCCGCTAAGCCTGGGATCGGTGGGATCGTCGGCGCGGCGCCGGTCGCGATGAGGATGCGATCCGGCGCTAGCCGTGTCGATGTTCCAGCGTGGTCGGTAATGGTGAGCGTATGGGCGTCGTCGAAACGCGCTTCGCCACGCAGCAGCGTGATCCCCGGATTGTCATCGATGATCTTCTGGTACTTCGCGCCGC
Organism: Pseudomonadota bacterium; assembly: GCA_021802595.1. The sequence goes on along the minus strand of JAJZRT010000843.1, from coordinate 988 downwards.
GCAGCGCGTCCACCCGCCCGCGCAATTGGGCGAGCAAGGCCCGCCGGTCCACCAGTTCTTGGCTGCGGGCGATACCGTCGAACGGATGGTACCCGCGCTCATGCCGGATCTCGGCCGCCCGCAGGGTGATCTTCGAGGGCACACAGCCGACATTGACGCAGGTGCCGCCGATGACCTCGCCCCGTTCGATCATGGTCACCCGCGCGCCCGCTTCGGCCGCCCAGATCGCAGCCGCGAAGGCAGCGCCGCCGCTGCCGATGATGGCGATACGCAGCCCACCTCCGTGCGGGACAGTGGTGCCGCGCGCGGTGTCAGCGGTCAGCCTCTCCAGCCCATAGCCGCGTGGTGCAAGCGCGGCTTTCAGCGCCGCGAGATCGAGACCATCGGCGCCGTCGATCTGCGCGGTCCCGCGATCGTAGGCGACAGTCGCCCGGATGCCCGGAAGGCCGTTGAGGGTCTTCTCGACCGTGCGGGCGCAGTGCTCGCAGGTCATGCCCGTCACGCGTACGGCGAGAGACGTCATGCCAGATCTCCTATGGTTCCGGTGCGAGTGATGTTGTGTGTTTCAAGTGACTGCTGATCTCGGTGTCTGACGACCACCGGAGCGGCAGGTGACGGCATTGGATCATCCCGGCGGCTTATGGCCGCGCCATTTTGGATGGCGGTGTCACAGGCTGGCGCAACATCTGACTCCGATCGGCTGCACAGACCCAGCGCGCAGAGTCCAAGGCCGCAAGTGACAGCGCAGGGTAGGATCGTCAGGATGATAGGCGCGACGCCGGCCGCCACCAGCCAACTCCAGCCTCCGGCGGCAAGACCACCACCCACGGCGAGAGTAAGGCTACCAATGATCGTCACGCGATTGGTCAATAGGCGCCGCCAGTTGACCCGGACGCCGGTATCCGAACGATTACAACATGCAGCCATGGCCCGAACTCCTTCTGCAGCCCAGGTGCGAGCCATGGCGCGAACATCCGCGGCATTCCGA
>JAJZRT010000842.1 GCA_021802595.1 Pseudomonadota bacterium | reverse complement strand
GCTCGTTCCATGCCACCGATCTCGAACTCATCCTGCACGTGCGTGGCATCCGCAACCTCATCCTCACCGGCATCACCACCGACGTCTGCGTGCACACCACGATGCGCGAAGCCAACGACCGCGGCTTCGAATGCCTGCTGGTGATGGACGCCTGCGCCGCCACCGACCCCGACAACCACCTGGCCGCCCTCCACATGGTGCGCATGCAGGGCGGCGTGTTCGGTGCGCTGGCATCCAGCGGAACGATACTGGAAGGGCTGCCGCCATGATGCCGGGCGAGATTTCCCGCCCCGCCAGCGGCGCCATGGCGCTGGAGGTCGTCGGCATGGGCAAGCGCTTTGGCGACGTGGTGGCGCTGGACGACGTGTCCCTCAGGATTCCTGCCGGCGGATTCCATGCCCTGCTGGGAGAAAACGGCGCCGGCAAATCCACCCTGGTGAAATGCCTGGTGGGCTTCTATGCCCTGGATAGCGGCATGGTGCTCGTCGATGGCCGCGAGACCGCGATCGCCACGCCGCGGGACGCCGCCCGGCTCGGCATCGGCATGGTCTACCAGCACTTCACCCTGGTGCCCAGCATGAGCGTGGCGGAAAACCTGGTCATCGCCGGCGGCAGCCTGCCGTCCATCCTGGACTGGCGACGCGAACGCGACAAGCTCGCCGCCTTCATGGACACTCTGCCCTTCAAGATCCCCCTGGACCGCCCGGCGGCGAGCCTGGCGGCCGGCGAAAAACAGAAGGTGGAACTGGTCAAGCAGCTCTACCTGCAGCGCCGTCTGCTGATCCTCGACGAACCCACCTCGGTGCTCACGCCGGACGAGGCGGACGAGGTGCTGGGCCTGGTGAAGGACCTGGCCAATCGCAAGCAGCTCACGGCGCTCATCATCACCCACAAGTTCCGCGAAGTGCTGGCCTATGCCGACGACGTCAGCGTGCTGCGGCGCGGGCGCTTTGCCGGAGGCGGCAGCGTCGCCGAACTGGGCGTGGCGCGCATGGCGGAAATGATGGTCGGCAGTTCCATGGGACAGGATTCGGCGGCGCGGGCCGACCGGCCGCAGCCGCCCGACGCTCCGCCGCGCCTGGTGGTGACGGGTCTGACGGCGCTCGGCGACAACGGCCTGCCTGCCCTGCGGGGCGTGGATCTCGACGTGCGCCCCGGGGAGATCCTCGGCATCGCCGGAGTCTCTGGCAACGGCCAGAAAGCGCTGGTCGAGGTGCTCACGGGCCAGCGCGCATCCAGCGGCGGCCAGGTGCGGGTGAACGGCGAGCCCTATGCCGGACGGCGCCGGGACCTGGCCCGGCACCAGGTCTACAGCCTGCCGGAAGAACCCTTGCGCAATGCCTGCGTGGCCAGCCTGCCGGTGGCCGACAACCTGGCCCTGCGCAACTACGACCGGCCGCCCCTGGCCCGCTTCGGCCTGATCAACCGCGCCGCGCTGCGCCGCCAGGCGCGCCAGTATGTGGAGGCCTTCGGCGTCAGGACCGACGGCATCGATGCCCCGATCCAGACCCTGTCCGGCGGCAACGTGCAACGGGCCGTGCTGGCCCGTGAACTGTCCCATCCGGTGCAGTTGCTCATTGTCGCCAACCCGGTGTTCGGCCTGGATTTCAATGCCGTCGCCGAGACCCACGCCCGGCTGCTGGCGGCCCGTGCGGCCGGGGCGGCGATCCTGCTGGTGAGCGAGGATCTGGACGAACTGCTCGAATTGGCCGACCGCATCGTGGTCATGAGCGAGGGGCGAATCACCTACGAAACCCCTGCGGCGACGGCCGACCTGCGGATGCTGGGACAGCACATGGCGGGCGGCCACGCCGCCACGGAGACCCTGCAATGAGTGCAATGAACCAGACCGATACTTGGGAACGCTGGCTGGACGTGGCGGCCCGCCCCCATGCCTATCGTTTTCCGCCGCGCCGCACGGCGCTGGTGATGATCGACATGCAGCGGGATTTCATCCTCCCCGGCGGCTTCGGCGCCACCCTCGGCAACGACGTCGCCCGCCTCGCCGCAGCGGTGCCGGTGGCGCGCCGCCTGCTGGACTGGGCACGCGAGCTCGGCCTGACGATCATCCACACCCGGGAAGCCCACGCCGCCGACCTGTCCGACTGCCCCCCGGCCAAGCGGCAGCGCGGCAATCCCGCCCTGCGCATCGGCGATGCCGGGCCCATGGGACGCATCCTCATCGACGGCGAACCGGGCAGCGATTTCGTCCTGGAGCTGGCGCCGCTGGCCGGGGAAGCCGTCATCGTCAAACCCGGCAAGGGAGCGTTCTATGGCACCGACCTCGGATGGATACTCCAGCAGTTGTCCATCACCCATCTGCTGGTGGGCGGCGTGACCACCGAAGTCTGCGTCCAGTCCACCCTGCGCGAAGCCAACGACCGCGGCTACGAATGCCTGCTGGTGGAGGACGCCACCGAGAGCTACTTCCCCGCATTCAAACAGGCCACCCTGGACATGATCCGGGCCCAGGGCGGAATCGTCGGCTGGACGGCGCCACTTGCGGCCGTGATGGCGGCACCGGAGATCGACGCGCCATGAGTGGCCCTGATTCCGATTCCGACCTGGTCCGCTATCTGGACGCGGCGCTGGCCCTGCATGGCCTGGTGCTGGACGCAACGCGGCGCCGTGACGTTGAAAATCAGCTGCGCCTGCTCGAGGGCATGGCGCGACTCATCGAAGACTTTCCCCTTGCCGCCGACGTGGAACCCGCCAACGTTTTTCGCCCATGAACAATTTTCCCTTCACCGCCGAGGCGTGCACGGCCGCCTTCGACCGGGGCGAGATCTCGGCCCGGGAAATCGCGCAGGCCAGCCTTGCCCGCATCACCCGTTTGAACCCCGGGCTCAACGCCTTCATCGAGGTCACGGCGGCGCGCGCGCTGGCCGAGGCCACTGCACTGGATGCGTCCCGCGCACGGCAGGAAGCCTCCCGGCCCCTGGCCGCCGTGCCCTACG
>JAJZRT010000841.1 GCA_021802595.1 Pseudomonadota bacterium | reverse complement strand
GTTTCAGGCGGGCCACATCCACATTTCTCAAATCGACCGACATTTCGGTGCCGTCGACGATCACCTTCACCATTTCACCTTCCAGACCGACCAGCTGGCCGCTCAGGCGGCGCCGGTTGTCCATTGGCACCCTCAGCTTCAGCGTCACCTGTTCGCCGGCGAAGCGCGCATAGTCCTGCGGCTTGACCAGCGGCCGGTCGAGGCCGGGCGAAGACACTTCCAGCCTGTCGTAGTCGATGTTCTCGACGGTGAACAGATGGGTCAGGTGATTGCTCACCGTGACGCAGTCGTCGATCGTGATGCCGCCCGGCTTGTCGATGAAAATCCGGATCAGCCCGCGCCCGGCGCGCTCCAGCATCACCAGTTCATAACCGAGTCCGGCAAGCACAGGCTCCAGGCGGGCGGGCAAATCCATCATCGCAAATCCATCGCCGTGCCACGGCCCGATCGGGACGCGGCGCAGCACAAATAAAAAATGGGCGAACCGCCCATCGTGTTAATAATAAAGCGCAAAAATTATACCACTCGGGCCGGTGAACTGGAAGGTGGTGCCCGGAACCGGAATCGAACCGGTACGCCATCGCTGGCGAGGGATTTTAAGTCCCTTGTGTCTACCAATTTCACCATCCGGGCGAAGCGGACAGTTGGCCTTGAGTCTGGAGGCGCGAGCCGGAGTCGAACCGACCTACACGGATTTGCAATCCGGTGCATAACCGCTTTGCTATCGCGCCGTCGCGGTAAAACGCTTAAACGAAAAGGGGAAAACGTCCGGGCTGTGCCATCTGTTTTCCCCAGAATGCTGGAGCGGGAAACGAGGTTCGAACTCGCGACCTCAACCTTGGCAAGGTTGCGCTCTACCAGCTGAGCTATTCCCGCGTTGAAGGCTGCGCATTATGGGGATTCCGCTATTTGCTGTCAACAGCCGGCGGCCATTTTCATCAAGATTTTTGCAGGGCGCGCGCCGCCATCACGAGGTAATACGCCATCGATACCAGGGTGAGCAGCGCCGCCACCCAGATCAGCAAGGTACCGATCCAGGCGGTGGGCAGCCCGGCGACCGGGGTGAAGTACAGCAGCAGCACGATGGCGACCATCTGTGCCGCGGTCTTCAGCTTGCCGACGAAGGACACGGCGACGCTGGCCGATTTGCCGGCCTTGGCCATCCACTCGCGCAGGGCGGAAATGGTGATTTCGCGGCCGATGATGATGAGGCCGATCAGCGGCGCCACGCGGCCGAGGTCGATCAGCACGATCAGCGCGGCGGCCACCATCAGCTTGTCGGCCACCGGGTCGAGGAAGGCGCCGAAGGCGGAGGTCTGCCCCAGCTTTCGGGCCAGCCAGCCGTCGAGCCAGTCGGTCAGTGCTGCCACGCCGAAAAATGCCGCCGCCAGCAGGTTGGCGTCGGAAGGCTTCATCCAGTCATCCGGCAGGTAGAACACGCCCGCCATCAGCGGGATCAGGAGAATGCGCAGCCAGGTGAGCAGGTTGGGGAGATTGAGCGGCATCAGTGGAGCGCGTTGTAGAGGGTTTCCGCCAATTCTCGGCTGATACCGTTCACCGTGGCAAGCGCGTCGACGCCGGCATCGCGTACGCCCTGCAGGCCGCCGAAGCGTTCGAGCAGCTGTTTGCGGCGTTTGGGGCCGATGCCCGGGATGTCTTCCAGCGTCGATTGCACGCGCGCCTTGCCGCGCTTGGCGCGGTGGCCGGTGATGGCGAAGCGGTGCGCTTCGTCGCGTATCTGCTGGATCAGGTGGAAGCCGGGGTGGTCCTTGGCCAGCTTCAGTTCGCGGCCGTCGGCGAAGATCAGCGTTTCCAGCCCGGGCTTGCGCGACTCGCCCTTGGCGACGCCGAGCAGTAAAACCTCACCCAGGCCGAGTTCGGTCATCGCCTCGACGGTCATCGCGACCTGTCCCTTGCCGCCGTCGATCAGCAGCAGGTCGGGCAACACGCCGTTTTCCTCGACGCTCTTGTGAAAACGCTTGATCAGCGCGGCATGCATTGCGGCGTAATCGTCGCCCGGCGTGATGCCGCTGATGTTGTAGCGGCGGTAATCGGACTTTTTCATGTCGTCGCCTTCGTAGACGACGCACGACGCCACGGTGGCTTCACCCATGGTGTGCGAGATGTCGAAGCACTCGATGCGGTTGAGCGTCGGCAGGTCGAGGGTGTCGCGCAGCGCGGCAAGCCGCTGCGACTGGTTGGCGCGGTCGGCGCTGCGGCGCTCGGCCGATAGCCGTGCGTTGGCCTGCGCCATGCCGATCCACACGCGGCGCTCGCCGGTGACGCGATGCTGGAGGGCGATCTTCTTGCCGGCCTGCTCGGTGAGCAGCGCTTCCAGCACGCCGGTCTCGATCGCTTCGCTGACCAGGATGCGCGCCGGGATCGGATGGTCGAGGTAATGCTGGGCGATGAAGGCCTCCAGCGCCTCGGCCAGCGTCGCGCCTTCGCCGTGCTGCGGAAAGAAGCTGCGGTCGCCCAGATGCCGGCCACCCCGGATCATGGTCAGGTTGACCGCGATTACGCCGCCTGCCTCGGCGACCGCGACCACGTCGGCGTCGGCTTCGCTGGAGGGCGTGTCGACGAACTGCTTCTCGCGCACGGTGGCCAGCATCCGCAGGCGATCACGCAGGAAGGCAGCAGCCTCGAAGTCGAGGGCTTCGGCCGCGGCGTTCATCTGTGCCGTGATCGCCTCGGTCAGCGCGCTGGCTTCGCCCTTCAAGAGCTGCACGGCTTCGGCGACATCGCGTGCGTAGGCTTCGGGGCTGACGAGATTGACACACGGCGCGGTGCAGCGCTTGATCTGGTGCAGCAGGCAGGGCCGTGAGCGGTTGGCGAACACCGTGTCCTCGCAGGTGCGCAGCTGGAACACCTTCTGCAGCAGCTGGATGCTCTCACGCACCGCATAGCTGTTCGGATAGGGGCCGAACGCCTGGTCGGTCCTTTTCGGCGTGCCGCGGAA
>JAJZRT010000840.1:335-2961 GCA_021802595.1 Pseudomonadota bacterium | reverse complement strand
TGGATTTCGTGAAATACGAGGCGCGCATCAATGCCACCAACTATGCGCTGGCGCACGATGACGGACTGGACCCCGGCTACAAGGATGCCGATCTGGTCCTGGTCGGCGTGTCACGCTCGGGCAAAACGCCCACCTGCCTGTACATGGCGCTGCACTTCGGTTTGCGCGCAGCCAACTATCCGCTGACGCCGGACGATCTCGAACTGGCCGAACTGCCGCAACGCCTGCGTGCGCACAAGCAACGTCTGTTTGGGCTCACCATCGCGCCGGAGCGGCTGACGCAGATTCGCACCGAGCGCCGTCCCGACAGCCGCTACGCCTCGCTCGAGCAATGCCGCTGGGAGCTGGCGCAAGCCGACAAGCTGTTCCGGCGCGAGGGCGTTCCGGTGCTCAACACCACGCACACCTCGATCGAGGAAATCGGCAGCAAAATCCTGGCGCAGTTGGGCATCGAGCGGCACCTGCTGTAAGCGCTACGCATCCGGCGCGACGCTGGCATGGCCGCGTTGCACAGGCTGCTAAGCTCGGATCATGCACCTCGAAACTCGCGAGATCATCAAGCTCCTACCGGGCCGTTTCGGTTTGCTGATGGGACTTCAAGCCGAGAGCTACCACCGCCTGGAGCGCCTGTTTGCACCGCAGCGGCGCGCGCCGGGCGTATATCTGTCCACTGTTGGTGACACGCTCGACGTGCGTCTGGACCTGCGCGAGCATCACGCCTATACGCTGGAATTGGAGTTGTCCTACGCCTTCAACGACCCGGATACCGGACGGCGTGCGCCGGAAGCGCAGATTCGCATGTACACCGATGCACATTTGGCCGAAGCGCTGCACTGCCATCCGGGACGCGGGCGCTGGGATGTTCTGGATCTGCGCGCGCCGCCGCGACTGATCCTGCGTCACCGTCTGCGCATGGCCAGTTTCCTCAGCCGCTGGCTCGAGTATCTGGCGGCGCAGGGACATGCTCCGCACACGCTGCGCGCGCAGCACGATTTCGCGCTGCCGGCCTGAGTGGACGTCACTCGACAGACAGACCCGCGGGTTCGAGGTGGCCGCGCACATCGAGGGTGAGATGGGCGAGGCGCCGCACTCCACAGCGGGGGCATTGCTGGCCGTGGATCGCTATGACAATGCGGGACGCACGAGAACTGCATCATCCTTAAGACCCGCCCTGAAATGACCACTGCAACTGGCATCAGAGTCCGCCATGAACGTCAACGCCGCCGAGTTCAGCCAAATGTCTCAAGCTGCTCGACGAAGTCACCGCCGCCCACCCGCCGCTGGTGATCACCCAGCGCGGCAGGCCGGCGGTCCGCGTCGTGCCGATCGATGACGGCACCGCGCAATGCCTGTTCGGCTACATGAAAGGCCCGGCGAAAGCCTCGGCGACATCGTCGAGATGCCTCAAGAGCCCAGGGCAACCGAGATGGGCGAGGAAGATGCACCGGCGGCCCGCCTGCTGGTCGCCACCGCGCGCTTCGGCGGCTACACCCTGGTCGCCCGCGACCGCAATTCTCGACTACGGCAAAACCGGGCACGTGAACGTGCCGGCTGTCTGAGACGGGGACAGCCCGGAATGGATCACGTTCGGAGCCGAAACATGACAAAGGTTTATGGAATCTGGTCTTGCTGTCGGGCGCTAGCGTCCCATGCAGAAAAAAGCCCGCTTGGACGCGGGCTTGGGTGACTTCATCGAACTTGGAATTAGTCGAAATGGTGGCGGATGGTTGACCGCAGGAATGGGTCCTCGGTCAGCCGTTTCGGGTCGGTGCAAACAGGCGCGAATTCCTGCGAGCTTGCGGGTAGGCAACTGTCCGGAATCTCCGGAGGGTTGCCGATTGGCGTGTCAGCGCTTGGTGCTCGCATCCTCAATCGCTTTTGTCAGGGCCGCGTGCTCCCATTTCACGGCCTTGCACCCATTCTGCTGAAAAGCTGGTGGCACTCTGGCGGGTGGCATATCGCCCTTGTAGACACCGATTACGCCCTTGCCGCGCTTCAGGCTTTCCTCGATCTCCCAGTTCACCCATTTGCTTAGGGCAGTTTTCTCGGAGAGGTAGACCACCGTCACCGAGCAGCGATCGATTTTTTCGCGGATGTTCCGTTTGATGTAGTCGGCATTCGCGCTGTCGTAGGGTTCCTTGACCGAGTGATCATCAAAATGCAGATCGAGCTTGTCGTTCTTGGCCTGGCCGCGAAGCAGGTTCACTTCGTCCAGATCTTCATGGTCAAAGCTGATGAAAACGTGTCTGCTGATGTCCCCTTTGGCTTCGGCCAGCTTTTGCTTAACCTTGTCCTCCAAGCTTTTGATATCCGAGTTGAACAAACCGCCACCAGAACCACCACCCATATCTATTCTCCTTCTTTGAACTGAAATTCGAGACAGGCGATGCAGCGACCACAGGGCTGGGTGTCACCTGTATGGCATGAGTAGGTTCCACTGATGCCCTTTTCCGTTGCAAGCCTGACAACATCGGCCTTCCCAAACTCGATCAACGGTGTCAGCACCTTGATTGAGCGCCCCATTGCGGCCGCAATGGCCTGCTCAGCCTGTACAAGGAAGGGCTGGCGCTGATCCGGGAACAGACTGAACTGTTCCGCCAGAAGGCCAATGGCAACCGACGATGCG
>JAJZRT010000840.1:0-325 GCA_021802595.1 Pseudomonadota bacterium | reverse complement strand
CGATGCGTCAACTTGATAGGCGTAGGCGCTGCCCATCAGCAAAAACAGCAGATTCCGGCCGGGCGTGAAGGCATCTTCCTTCACGTCCATTCCCGCGTTCGTCAGGCCCGACGCGATGATTTGGCCGAAGCCGCTGAGGTTCATTTTTATGGGCTCGGGGAGACCAAGCTGCCGGTGCACGGTTTGGCAGGTTGCCCACTCTTTGGTGGCGGCCCGCTGTCCGTAATCGATGAACAAGGGGAAGTGATCGATATGGTCTTCCCTGGCCATGACGCCAATCAGGGTCGAGTCAAGGCCGCCCGAAACGAGATTCACGAAACTCACA
>JAJZRT010000839.1 GCA_021802595.1 Pseudomonadota bacterium | reverse complement strand
TGCTGGGGGTCGCCCGCCTGCTGCTGGTCATTGCCGTGTTCGTCTTCGCCGGCGTGGCGTCGGGATTCTGGCGCGGTGGCGGCTGGTCCAGTGGCGGCGGCGGCGGGGGATTTGGCGGTGGCGGGTTTGGCGGAGGCTCGTGGGGCGGCGGTGGCGGCGGGTTCGGCGGCGGAGGGTCTTCGGGATCATGGTGAAAGTGGAGCGCTGGCTCAGGCATCTGTTCATGTCGCCGAGGGCGTGGCGTCGTGCATTCCCGCAGGCAACGCTGGACGCGATCGAGGCCGCGATCCGCGAATCGGAAACCCGTCATGGCGGCGAAATCCGCTTCGCCATCGAAAACAGCCTGCACGCCCCCTGGGTCTGGCGGGGCATGACGGGGCGCATGCGCGCACTCGAGGTGTTTTCCTTTCTGCGTGTGTGGGACACTGAACACAATAGCGGTGTGCTGGTGTATCTGCTGCTGGCCGATCGCGACATCGAAATCATTGCCGATCGCGGCATCGCTGCGCGGGTGGATCCGGCGGCCTGGAAGGCGGTGGCCGAGGCCATGGAAGCGGCTTTCGGGCAGGGCGAATTCGAGCGCGGCGCGCTGGAGGGCATCCGGCAAATCAGCGGGCTGCTGGCGGCGCATTTCCCGCCCGGGAAGCACAATCCGGACGAACTGCCGGACCGGCCGGTGATCGTGCCCGGCGGTTACAGGTGAGGAGACGAGATGCAGGCTTATGTGACGTTGTGGATTCTGGCGGCCGTGCTGGTGGGAGTGGAACTCACCAGCGGCACGTTCTATCTGTTGGTCTACGGGGTGGCCGCTGCGGTGGCCGGCGTGGTGGCCTGGTTCGGCGCCGGCCTGGTGGGGCAGTTGCTGACGGCCGGCGTGATCGCCGCGTTCGGCACCCTGGGGCTGCGGCACTGGAAGCGCAGCACCGACCGGCCGGAATTCAGCGTGCAGGCCATGGACATCGGCCAGACGGTGCAGATCGAGTCCTGGCAGGACGGCCGCGGCCAGGTCAAATATCGCGGCGCGCTGTGGGATGCCGAGGCCGAACCGGCCGGCGTGGACAGCACGCGTCCGCTGGTCATCCGGGCAATCCGGGGCAATACGCTGGTTCTCGGCAATTAATAATCGGGAGATGAATACATGGATGTTGTCGCGCTGGTCATCGTCATCGTCATCGCCATCGTTGTCGCCAAGGGCGTGCGCGTGGTGCCGCAACAGAACGCCTGGGTGGTCGAACGCCTGGGAAAATTCCACTCTGTGCTGGTGCCGGGCCTCAACCTGGTGATCCCGTTCATCGACAATGTCGCCTACAAGCATTCGCTCAAGGAAATCCCGCTCGACGTGCCGAGCCAGGTCTGCATCACGCGCGACAACACCCAGCTGGCGGTCGACGGCATCCTGTACTTTCAGGTCACCGACCCGAAGATGGCGTCCTACGGGTCGAGCGACTACATCGCAGCCATTTCGCAACTGGCGCAGACGACGCTGCGCTCGCTGATCGGCCGCATGGAAATGGACCGCACGTTCGAGGAGCGCGAGGAGATCAACCGCGGCGTGGTGATGGCGCTGAACGAGGCCTCGATCAACTGGGGTGTCAAGGTGCTGCGCTACGAAATCAAGGACCTGACGCCGCCGAAGGACATCCTGCTCGCCATGCAGCGGCAGATTACCGCCGAGCGCGAGAAGCGCGCGCTGATCGCGTCATCGGAAGGCCGCATGCAGGAACAGATCAACCTCGCTACCGGCGAGCGCGAGGCGGCGATCCAGCAATCCGAAGGCGACAAGCAGGCCGCCATCAACCGTGCCCTGGGCGAGGCGGAGGCCATCAAGGCGATTGCCGTCGCCAATGCCGAGGCCATTGCGCGCGTGGCGATGGCGATCGAAAAGCCGGGCGGCCTGCAGGCGGTCAATCTCAAGGTGGCGGAAAAATACGTCGAGGCCTTCTCCGGCCTTGCCAAGACCGGCAACACCCTGATCGTGCCGTCCAACATGGCCGACCTCAGCTCGCTGATCGCGGGGGCGATGACGGTGGTGAAGTCGCAGAACGCCGGGAATTAATGCACGACATCATGGCGATGACGCAGCCAGATGGCTGCCATCACGCCGCTGATGAACAGGCCGAACACCAGGACGATGGTGTGGATGTGCCAGTCGGCGCGCACCATCAGGGCGTAGGCGCCCGTCAGCATCAGGATGCTGATGTTCTCGTTGAAGTTCTGCTGGGCGATGGAGTGGCCGGCGCCCATCAACAAATGCCCGCGATGTTGCAGCAGGGCATTCATCGGCACCACGAAATACCCTGCCAGGATTCCCGCCAGTACCAATAGCAGCATGGCGAGAACGGGGCTTTTCACCCAGATCAGGGCGATCGGCACGAAGCCCAGGATGATGCCAGCGGGCAGCACGCTGATGGCGCTCTGGAGGCGGACGAACTTGCCAGCCAGGATGGAGCCGATGGCGATACCGAATGCGGAGGCGCCGGTGAGCTGGGTGGCCCGGTCGAGGCCGTATTCCAGGTTGAGAGCGGCCCAGGCGATGATGAGCAGCCGCAGCGTGGCGCCAACGCCCCAGAACAGGGTGGTGACCGCGAGCGATACCTGGCCGAGCGGGTCGCGCCACAGGAGCTGGAAGCTGTGTCCGAAGTCATGCAGGATGAACAAGGGCGACCGGCTGGGAAGCTTGTGGTCGATCGGCAGGCGCGGAATAAGTAGGTTGACGAGTGCGGCGCCGAGATACAGTCCGGTGATGACGACGATGGCGAACTTGGGCGCGATGACGACGCCGGAGAGGCCGGCCATCGCCAGGATGCGTTCGGCGAGGTGCGGATTGATGAGCGCCCCGCCGATGATGGCACCCAGCACGATGGCGGCGACCGTGGTGCCTTCCATCCAGCTGTTGGCGACGACGAGTTTTTCGGGCGGCAGCAGTTCAGTGAGGATGCCGTATTTTGCGGGCGAATACAT
>JAJZRT010000838.1:2653-2966 GCA_021802595.1 Pseudomonadota bacterium | reverse complement strand
TTCCGCAACAAGTTGCTCTCCAAGGGCGGCAGCGTCGACGCCATGACGCTGTTCCGCGATTTCTACGGCGCCGCGCCGGACATCAAGCCGCTGCTGGAGCGGCGCGGTCTGGTCGCAGCCAGCGATACCTGATGCGGCGCTGACGATTGCGGGTAACGGGGGCCATGGATGCCCCCGTTTTTTCGTGCGCTGCGCTGCGCCGCAACAGGGGGCTGATTACAATCGCGGATTCAGCCAGCGATCACCCGGCGCGTGCCCATGTCTTTGCCTACCAGTTTCGAGCCCGGTTCCATCGAGTCCAAGTGGTACGACT
>JAJZRT010000838.1:0-2643 GCA_021802595.1 Pseudomonadota bacterium | reverse complement strand
GATCCGGGGGCGCCGGGCGATACCTACTGCATCCTGCTGCCGCCGCCCAACGTCACCGGCACGCTGCACATGGGCCACGCCTTCCAGCAGACGATCATGGACGCGCTGATCCGCCACGCGCGCATGTCCGGCCGGCGCACGCTGTGGCAGGGCGGCACCGACCACGCCGGCATCGCCACCCAGAAGATCGTCGAGAACCAGCTGGCGGCGGAGGACAAGACGCGCCACGACCTCGGCCGTGAAGCCTTCGTCGAGCGCGTCTGGCAGTGGAAGAAACACTCCGGCTCGACCATCGGCAAGCAGATGCAGCGCCTCGGCGCCAGCGTCGACGGGTCGCGCGAGCGCTTCACCATGGACGCGGGCCTCTCGGCCGCGGTGCGCAAGGTGTTCGTCGAGTGGGCTCGCGCCGGCCTGATCTACCGCGGCAAGCGTCTGGTGCACTGGGATCCGGTGCTGCAGACGGCGGTGTCGGATCTGGAGGTCGACAATGAGGAGCGCGATGGCTTCCTGTGGTCGATCCTGTATCCGTTTTCGGATGAAACCCTGCGCGGGCCGAACGGCGAGCGCGGCCTGATCGTCGCCACCACGCGCCCGGAGACCATGCTGGGCGACGTCGCCGTGGCGGTGCATCCCGAGGACGAGCGCTACAAGAAATTCATCGGCAAGACGCTGACGCTGCCGCTCACCGGTCGCGAGATCCCGGTGATCGCAGACGACTACGTGGACCGCGAGTTCGGCACCGGCTGCGTGAAGATCACTCCCGCGCACGATTTCAACGACTACGCGATCGGGCAGCGCCACGGGCTACCGATGCCCAGCGTGCTGACGCTGGACGCGCGGATTGTTTCACCACAGGACGTCGCAGCCGACGATCCGGAAACGGAACCTGCGCAAGCAGGCACGTCACAGAGCGAACTGGAGCGCGTGACCAACCGGTTGTCCATGACAGTCGCAATCGGGCGGATCCCGCAGGTTTATCGGGGCCTCGACCGCTACGAAGCGCGCAAGCAGATCGTGGCCGATTTGGAAGCCCAAGGCGTGCTGCGCGAAACCAAGCCGCACAAGCTGCAGGTGCCGATCAGCCAGCGCTCGGGCGCGGTGATCGAGCCGATGCTGACCGACCAGTGGTTCGTCGATCTCACCCGCGACGTGCTGCCCGACGGCCGGCCGGGCGGGCGCAAGGCCATCACCGAACCCGCGCTCGAGGCCGTGCGCTCGGGTGCCATCAAGTTCGTGCCGGAGAACTGGAGCACCACCTACACGCAATGGCTGGAGAACATCCAGGACTGGTGCATCAGCCGCCAGCTCTGGTGGGGGCACCGCATTCCGGCGTGGTACACGCCGAGCGGCGACATCCTCGTTGGGGAGAGTCTCGAAGAAGCGATCGACTTCGAGATCGGACAACTGCAGCAGGAGATCGGACGACTCAAGGCCGGCTCGGCCATCGATAAGGCACGCGTTGCAGCGTACGAGGACAAGATCGGCAAGCTCGAATACTTCAAACAGCACCCGGACATGCTGGGGCAAGACCAGGACGTCCTCGACACCTGGTTCTCCTCCGCGCTGTGGCCGTTCTCCACACTGGGCTGGCCGAACCTGGATGGCCCGGTGAGCAACGAGCGCGGCGAAATCGTCGCCGACTGGCGCAGCGACCAGGCCTTCCTGCCCAGCGCGGTGCTGGTCACCGGCTTTGACATCATCTTCTTCTGGGTAGCGCGCATGGTGATGGCGACCACCTATTTCGTCGGCCGCAATCCGGATGGCAGCTACACACCGGAGCGACAGGCGTTGAAAGACCGCGTGCCCTTCCGCGACGTGTACATCAACGCCATCGTGCGCGACGCCGAAGGCCAGAAGATGTCCAAGTCCAAGGGCAATACCATCGATCCACTGGACCTGATCGACGGCATCGGCCTCGAGGAACTGGTGCGGAAGTCCACCGCCAGCCTGCTGATCCCGCAGGTGCGTGCCAGGGTCGAAAAGCGCATTCGCAAGGATTATCCCGAGGGCATCCAGGCGGTCGGCACCGACGCCCTGCGCTTCACCTTCGCCGCGCTGGCCACGCACGGACGCACCATCAACTTCGATCTCAAGCGAGCGGAAGGCTACAAGAACTTCTGCAACAAGCTGTGGAACGCCGCGCGTTTCGTGCTGATGAACACCGAGGGCTTCAGCGCCAGCGGCGAGCCGCCGCTGCGCACGGCGGCGGAGAAGTGGATCCATGTCCGCTTCTGGGAGACGATGAAGAGCGTCGCGGAAAACTTCGCCGCCTACCGCTTCGACCTGGTGGCGCAGGATCTGTACCAGTTCGTCTGGAACGACTACTGCGACTGGTTCGTCGAGCTGGCCAAGCTGGCGCTGGGCGGCGAAGACCAGGCTGCTGCCGCTTCCACCCGGCACACCCTGCTGGTCGTGCTGGAGGCCGCGCTGCGCGCCCTGCACCCGATCGTCCCCTTCATCACCGAGGAGATCTGGCAGGAAGTGGCACCACGGCTGGGATTGGATGCAAGCAGCATCCTGGCGCGGCCGTATCCGTGCGTCGACCCGCACCCCGAGCGGCTGTCGGGCGCTGCGTTGGACGACTTCCGGGCGCACACGCGCCGTTTCCCGCTTGAATCGACGCAGATCGACACGCTGATCATT
>JAJZRT010000837.1 GCA_021802595.1 Pseudomonadota bacterium | reverse complement strand
GTGCTGGGCTTTCTGCTGTTCGTCGGGCAGCGCATCATGCGTCCGTGGTTCCATTGGGTGGCGGGGCGCAAGTCGCCCGAACTCTTCACGCTCAATCTGTTGCTGTTCACGCTGGGTCTGGCCTTCCTCACCGAGAGTGCGGGCCTGTCGCTGGCGCTGGGTGCCTTTCTGGCCGGCATGCTGATTTCCGAAACCGAATACCGCTACCAGGTGGAAGACGACATCAAGCCTTTCCGCGACGTCCTGCTGGGCTTGTTCTTCGTCACCATCGGGATGCGGCTCGACCTGGTGCAGGTCATGCTGAACTGGGTCGACGTCCTGCTGCTGCTCGCGGCAATCGTGGTCGGCAAGGGGCTGCTGGTCGCCGGTCTGGCCATGGCTTTTGGCAGCGCCCGCCCCACCTCGGTGCGCAGCGCGCTGGGGCTGGCGCAGGCGGGCGAGTTCGGCTTCGTCTTGCTGGCCCAGGCAGCCGATCTGAAATTGCTGGGCCCGCACATCACCCAGCCGGTGCTGGCGGCGATGGTGCTTTCGATGCTGGTCGCTCCGTTCCTGATCCACCGCATGGACGTGCTGACCCGCTTGCTTGCGGGCAGCGAGTGGGCAGGCCGCGCCAAGGAGGTGCACGACATCGCGGTCAAGACCTTCGGCAAGTCGAAGCACGTGATCCTCTGCGGCTATGGCCGCAGCGGCCAGAACCTGGCGCGCCTGCTGGAAGCCGAGGGCATCTCCTTCATTGCGCTCGACGCCGATCCCGAGCGTATCCGCGCGGTGGCGGCGTCAGGCGTCAGTGTCGTCTATGGCGACGCCAGTCGCCGCGAGGTGCTGGTCGCGGCTGGCCTCAGCCGCGCCCAGGCCATTGTGGTGACGTATTCCGACCTGCCCTCCAGCATGGCCATCCTGCGCCATGTGCGCGAGCTGCGGCCGGAGCTGCCGGTGGTGGTGCGCACCATCGACGACACCCACATCGACGCGCTGAAAGCGGCGGGCGCGGCCGAAGTGGTGTCCGAGGTGATGGAAGGCTCGCTGATGCTGGCGTCGCACGCGCTGATGCTGCTGGGCGTGCCCTTGAGCCAGGTGCTGAAACGGATCCGCGAGGTGCGCGAAACGCGCTACGCCATGATGCGCGGCTTTTTCCGCGGCGCCTCCGACGCCGACGACGAACTGGATCAGGCCGCTCAGCCGCGCCTGAGTACCGTGCTGGTCACGCAGGGCGCGGCGGCGCCGGGGCATACCCTGGAAGAGTTGAAACTGGACGAATTGCTGGTCGACGTGGTGGCGATCCGTCGCCAGGGCATCAAGGGCGTCGACCCCCAGCCCGACACCCGCATCCAGGTGGGCGATGTGCTGGTGCTGCGCGGCGCCGCCGATGGACTGGCGGCGGCGGAGTTCAGGGTGTTGCAGGGCTAAAACAGGATGGCGGCCCCGCAATTGGTCTCGCCGCCCCCGGCCTTCCATTCTCCAGTAGTTGTGTCGTAGCAGTTAGTAGCCGTGGGCGCTGTGCCGCCCGCTGCGTAGGCAGAAAAGCGTATGCTGCCACGCAGGGCGTTGCCATCATCGATTTTTCGATCGATCTCGGCCAGGATATTTGCCGGAATTTGGGGACCTGTCTTGAGGTTTAAGCGCACGGTTGGTGTGCCAGTGTCTGCATAAACATCATCATTAATCAGTTGCAGGCGCGCGCCATAAGGGTTGTTGGGCGTGGTTGTCGTGCTTTCGGTCGCATTGTAGACATACGTGCCGTTAATAAAGCCGGCATGCGATAGATGATCCCATACCGCGATCGCTTCAGTGCCTGTAATCTGGCCGTCCCCATTGCCATTTTGTGATGCACCGGAAATCTGCGTGGTCGCAAGGCTGAAATCACCTGGCAAGGCGCGGTAGCGATCCTGGAATCCGAAGACCGCAGCCTTAGTTCCATCCAGTTGGGCGATGATGTTACGCACACGTGCACTAGTGATCAGTTCCTGGCCCTTGAGTATGCCGCCTAGCAACAGGCCGATGATGACCAGCACGATGGCGATCTCGATCAGGGTGAAGCCCGACTGGCGTCGCGCGAAATGGGGGTGCGGCATGGTTGGGCTCTCCGGTTGTTATTGCCTGATGAGCCGATTTGCAAAATATGTGCCACGACAAAGTGTGTTGTAATGTTTTGATTAAAAATGAAAAAACATGATCCGGCGAGTCTTGCGCGGCCCCGTTTTGACGAAAATACGACGCCCGTGCCGGGTTTCCGTCAGGATTGGCTGGGGCTTCCTGTGCATGCCCCTCCATTTCGGGGACGGAATGCCGATAGCAGTGGCATGCTGATTGTTCCGTGCTCTTCCCTGATTTCCCGTTCATGACCGAACGCATCGAAACCGTACCGCGTATGGCCTGGCTGACGTCGCTGGCATCGTATTTCATCCGTGTCGCGCCGGGACGCTGGCTGGGCTTGATGCTGCTGGCTCTGCACGCGGCCGTGGTGCTCGACGCCGATACCACGGTGACGCGCGCCTTCCTGCTGGCGCATTACGGCCTGTTCCTGCTGTGGCAGCCGCTGGTGCGCAGCGAGGCGCGCATCGAGCCGCGGCTGGCGCTGCCGGTGTTTGCCATGGCGGCGTTGCTGGTGCTGGTGGACAGCACTTGGGTGATGGCGCTGTGGCTGGCGATCCTGGCGGGGCTGGTGGGCGCGGTCGCGACGTCGCAAAACGAGCGCGGACCGCGTCTGGCTTACCTGCTTGCGCTGGCCTACCTGCTTGCCCTGTTGCTGGCCTGGGTGTTGCCGCAAAGCCTGGGTGGCACCGCGCTGCCTGATGAGCTGAAGTTCACGGTGCGCTATGGCCTGCCGTTGCTGCCGCTGGCGATCCTGTTCCTGCCTGCCACGCGTCAGCGCAGTACGTCGTCGACGCTCGATTTCATCTACGGGCTCATGTTGTCGCTGCTCATCATGGTGATGGCGCTGGGCGTGTTTGCCGTGGTGGCGGTCGC
>JAJZRT010000836.1 GCA_021802595.1 Pseudomonadota bacterium | reverse complement strand
ATTGCGTTTCGGATAGGGGCCGAACGCCTGGTCGGTCCTTTTCGGCGTGCCGCGGAAATAGGCCAGGCGCGGGAAACGGTGCCCGGTCAGCAGTAAATAGGGGTAGGACTTGTCGTCGCGGAACAGGATATTGAAGCGCGGCTTCAAGCCCTTGATCAGGTTGTTTTCCAGCAGCAGCGCCTCGGCTTCGGTGCGCGTCACCGTGGTGTCGATGCGGTCGACGCTTTTCAGCATCAGCCGGATGCGCGGGCTCTGGTCGCTCTTCTGGAAGTAGCTGGAGACCCGCTTTTTCAGGTCTTTTGCCTTGCCGACGTACAGCACCGTGCTGGCCGCGTCGATCATGCGGTAGACGCCCGGCAGGGTGGGCAGCGAGGCGAGAAATTCCTTGGTGACGCTCAAGGCCAGAGCCTAATCCGGCAGGAATCATGCCCCGCGCCGGTTGCCTGCGGGATGCAGGGCAAGGCGCGGAGAGTGAAATTTGGTCGCTCCAAATGAACGACTCGCAACGCGGCCATGCGCCCGCAGGCAACCGGCCCTCCGGGTTGGGACCAGGATCGGCATCTGCTGCGTTGCAGCGCTTGGCAAGGGAATGGCCCTTGCCGGCGCGCTGCGCCTTGCATCCATCCGATCCTGGTCTCAACGTGGGGCATGGTTCCTGCCGAATTGGGCTCTTATTCGTCCTCGTCGAGCAGCTTGCCGGCAATCGCCCAGTTCTCGTCGGGCAGTTCCTCGAACGCGATGTAGGTGTAGGAGGCCGGTTTGCCGGCGTGGCGCTCCAGCGTGGCGGTGATTTCCTCGGCGACCTTCTGCTTCTGTTCGCGGGTGAGGGAGCCGGCGAGCTTGATGGTGACGACGGGCATGGTCACTCCTTCGCTTGAATTTTTTCGAACACGGCCGCGAACATCTCGGGCGTGAGGCGGCGCGTCTGCGTATTGTAGCGGGAGCAGTGGTAGCTGCTGACCAGGCGCCGGCCGTCGGGCAGGCGGTAATCGCTGGCGTGGGCGAAGGGATGGTCCTTGAGCTTGCAGCCCAGCGCGCGCAGAACGGCCTGATGCGCGATCTGGCCCAGCGCCAGGATGCTGGCGCGCGCCGGCAGGGTGGCCAGTTCGGCAGCCAGGTAGCGGTTGCATTCGCGGATTTCGCCCGGTTCCGGCTTGTTGGCGGGCGGCAGGCATTTCACCGCGTTGGTGATGCGGCAGCCGGCCAGTGTCAGACCGTCGTCGACCGACAGCGATTGCGGCGCACTGGCGTAGCCGAAGCGATACAGGGTTTCGTACAGCAGCACGCCGGCGTAGTCGCCGGTGAAGGGGCGTCCGCTGCGGTTGGCGCCGTGCATGCCGGGGGCGAGGCCGACGATCAGCAATGTCGGCGCAGGATCGCCGAAGGCGGGCACCGGGCGGGCGTGGTAGCCGGGATGACGGGTGCGCACCTCGTCGAGAAACGTGGCGAGGCGCGGGCAGGCGCGGCAGTCGGGGTCGAAGTGCATCGGGAACAATAAAAAACGCCCCACGGCGGGGGCGTCCATTGTACGCGCGGCGTCGGTCAGCTTTCGATCGGGCCGGCGGCGGTCTGCATGTAGTTCTGCTCGCCCATGCGCCTGACCAGGTCGAGCTGGGTTTCGAGATAGTCGATGTGCTCCTCGGTGTCTTCCTGGATGCCGACCAGGATTTCGCGCGAGACGTAGTCCTTGACCGCTTCGCAATGCGCGATGGCCTCGACGTAGAGCGCGCGGCCGGCGAGTTCGAGCTTGAGATCGCAGCCCAGACATTCGACGACGTTTTCACCGATCATCAGCTTGTTCAGGTCCTGCAGGTTGGGCAGGCCTTCCAGAAAGAGGATGCGCTCGATCAGCTTGTCGGCGTGATGCATTTCCTCGATGGATTCCTCGTATTCGTGCTTGCCCAGCGCGGTCAGCCCCCAGTTCTTGTACATGCGGGCATGCAGGAAATACTGGTTGATGGCGGTGAGTTCCACCGTCAGGGCCTTGTTCAGATACTGGATGACCTTCTTGTCGCCTTTCATGGACGCTCCTGGTGGTTGACGATACCCGCCGGCGCGGCGCGGGCCGGGGATGGCTCAATGGCGTGGCGCGATTAGCCGCATTCTAGGTGTCAGTGTGGGCAACGCAAGCGTTGCCGGTAAACAGCGACGGGGCTGCGGATCAGGCAGCCACGAGACCGGGGCAGCCTGCTGTGTCGTTGCGTGTTTCGGCCACGGCCTCGCGCAGGATTTCCCTGGCGCAACGGCCGCATTTTCCGCACTGGGTGGCGACGCCCAGCTCGCGGCTCAATTCGCGCATGGTGCATACGCCTTCGGTGCGCACAAGCCGACGGATATCGGAGTCGGTAACACTGTGACAAAGGCAGACATACATGGCGAACCCTCCAGAGGAACTATCGATTGATCTGGAGCGTATTGTATATAAATGGGAATGATTGTCAATAACAATCTTGTTCTGTATGGCGCATGCCTGATACAAGGCTTGTCGACTCGGTTTCCCGCGCGCGGCCAGCCAGCGTCTTGAGCGCACCACGCCACACTGGCCGGCATGCAAAATTAAGGATTTATCCCCAGCCGGCCGCGAGCGCCACGCGATAGGTGACGAACGACGCCAGATAAGCCAGCGCGAACAGGTAGGCGGCCATGATCAGCGGCATTTTCCAGCCGCCGGTTTCACGTTTGACCGTGGCCAGCGTGGCCAGGCATTGCGGCGCGAAGACGAACCAGGCCAGCAGCGCCAGGCCGGTGGCGAGACTCCAGCTATGGGCGATGAGCGGGCTGAGCGCACCCGCGGTGTCGCTGCCGGTGGCCGACAGGGCGTAGACGGTGCCGAGCGCGCTCACCACGACTTCGCGTGCGGCCATGCCGGGCACCAGCGAGATGCTGATCTGCCAGTTGAAGCCGATGGGCTCGAAGACGACGGCGAGCGCGCGTCCCAGCATGCCGGCGAAGCTGTACTCGATCGGC
>JAJZRT010000835.1 GCA_021802595.1 Pseudomonadota bacterium | reverse complement strand
CCCATCCGGCCGCGAACACCATCGCGCAGCCAAGCGCTGGGCTTGCGCCCTCCGACCTTCTGTTTGGGAGACTTCCATGAACGTCTCGTTTCGCGCGGCCGCCGCGATGGTGCTGCTGACCTTGGCAGCGGGCGCTCTTGGCGGCTGGCTGGGCGTTGCCTATGGCGCGCGGCGCGTTGCCCCGCCTCCGGGCCTTCACGCGATTTTGCATCATGATCTTCACCTGACGTCCGCGCAGAACGAACGGGTTGCCGCCCTCGAAGAGCGCTTTGCGGCACGCCGCAAGCTGTACCGCGCACAAATGCAGGCGGCGAATCGGGAGTTGGCAATCGCGCTGGAAACCGATCACACCTATGGGCCGAAGGAGCAGGCGGCAATCGACCGCTTTCACCACGCGGAAAAGCACCTTCAGGAAGCCACGATCCGGCACCTGCTCGCCATGCGTGCCATCCTCACGGCCAAACAGTCCAACATCTTCGATCGCGCAGTCTACGAGGCCCTGACCACGGGTTCGTCGTGATCAATGCGCCGCAAAGTGCCTCGGATGAAGCACTGGCATCGCGTGCCGCAGGCGGCGAGCGCGCAGCGTTCAATGAGCTGATCCGGCGCTACAAGGAGCCGCTGTATCGTTTTGTTCGCCGTTATGTCGGCGATGGCGATGACGCCTATGATCTTCTGCAAGAGAGCTTTATCTCGGCCTGGGGTGCGCTCCAGCGCTACGACCCGGACCGGCCATTTTCGCCATGGCTGCATCGCATTGCCCTCAACAAGTGCCGAGACTTTGGTCGCCGGCAGACCGTTCGCCGCACCGTCCTGCGCCTGCTGGCCCTGGTCACTGAAGATCCGGCTCCCCTGGAGGTCGCGCGCGCCGAGGAGGAAGCCGAAGCTACGGCGCGGCTCGCCCGGCTCGACAAGGCCATTGCCGCTTTGCCGTCGCGCTACAAGGAGCCCCTGTTGCTCACCGCGATCGAGGGCCTGAGCCAGGACGAGGCGGCGGTGATCCTTGGGACGACACGCAAGGCGATCGAGATGCGCCTTTATCGCGCCCGCCGGAAACTGGCGGATGAACTCGGGCAAAGTTGAGCGGGATGATCAGCCCCGACGCGTCGTGCGCAGTCGGGACGTCATATTAATACCAATCTGCAGAGATAAACAATCATGAGCGCAGTCACGCAGACCGATGGACATCACGCGCCAGGGTTGATCACCTAGCCGGTTCCAGGCCTCTGAGCAGAAGACGACGCTCTGGTCGTATGCTCCGAAGATCCGGTTGGATAACCAATTGTCGCGCATGAACTGCCAGATGTTTTCCACCGGGTTCAGTTCTGGCGCCTTGGCGGGCAACGGCAGCATCGTGATGTTGTCTGGAAGCGTCAGCTTTGCCGTGGTGTGCCATCCAGCCTGATCGAGCAGAAGAACTGCATCTGCACCTGGCTCCACAGCAGCGCTGATTTCGGCCAGATGGGCCTTCAATCGCGGCTGTGTTGCACCAAGATAGGATGAGGCCGAGTGGGGTAGAGCCAAACCAGTGAAATCAGCGCGAAGATCAACCGCTTTGGCCATGGCAAACCCTTCCGTCTGCCATCATGAATCATCGTTCGCGGGCTTTGGAAAGCCCTAAGGGGCACAGCTCAAGCAGGGTGGTCTTACGCCACGGCAAAGACGTCATCACGGCCAACTGGCTGCAGGTCCAGATCCTCAACGCCAAAGGCGAGATCACATACCGAAACAGCTTCGTCACCGATCTTGCGGTTGACGCCAACACCGTCGTCGAACCCGCCACCTGCGGGCGCGCGCGGTGGAAAATCGAGAACGAGACCTTCAGCGTCCTCAAGAACAACGGTTACAACCTCGGGCACAACGTGGTCGATAAACGCGGTTCTATACCCCGACTCTGTGAAAAGGCGAAAAAGCCGCTTGCGTGGGATCGCGATTCAGATTCTACGGGTGAGATGATCCGCGGTGGTTTTCTTGACCCTGAGTCGCGCAAGGACCTGATTGAACTGGCCCGGGACGGGTCTGCGGCTCATCGGCTGGGTCGGCGCGCCAACGCGCTGGTGCTTCTGGATGACGGCCTGAGCTGCGAAGCCATCGCGAAGGTGCTGTTGCTGGATGACGATACGATCCGCACCTGGTATCGGCTGTATCGGGAGGACGGGATCGAAGGCCTTGTCAGCTTCGGCTATGAAGGTAGCGCGTGCCTCCTGAACGCGGCGCAGCAGGACCAGCTGAAGGCTTGGATTGGAGCGACATTGCCGCGGACGACGCGCGAGATCGGTGCGTGGATCCAAAAGGCGTACGGCATTGAGTACCTTGGCCGTTCAGGCCTTGTTGCCCTGTTGCACCGGCTTGGCGTCACGTATCGCAAGCCGAAGACGGTGTCCCGCAAACTCGATCCGAAGACGCAGGAGGACTTCATCAAGGCCTATGAGGCGCTGCTGAACCATCTGGGCGGCGATGAAGTGGTCCTGTTTGGCGATGCTGTGCATCCGACGCACGCGGTGCGGCCGGCGGGATGCTGGGCGCTGAAGGAAACGCCAATTGCGGTGGCACAGACCAGTGGGCGACAGCGCCTAAACATCCATGGTGCGATCAACCTTGAGACTGGCCATACCCGGATGCTGGAGGTGGAGACCGTTGATGCAGACAGCACGATCAAACTGATGATTGCTCTGCTGATACTGTATCCAAGCAAGCGTGTGATCCATCTATTCCTGGATAATGCACGATACCATCATGCCAAGCTGGTGCAGGCCTGGCTGGCAAAGCCAGGCTGCCGGATCCGGCTCCACTTTATTCCAACCTATTGCCCGCATCTGAACCCAATCGAAAGGCTTTGGGGGGTGATGCACAAGCACATCACCCACAACAGATGCCATGAGACATACTCAGACTTCTGCAACGCGATGCTGCAGTTCCTGCGCGAGAAAGTTCCCCGTAATTGGCCCGAGCTTTGCGATTCGGTCAG
>JAJZRT010000834.1 GCA_021802595.1 Pseudomonadota bacterium | reverse complement strand
AGGCCACGCGCTGCTTGAAGGTGCCGTGGCAGCTCTTCGGATCGACGCGGAAGTCGGTCTTGCCCTTGCCTTCGATGTAGATCTTGTCGGCCGGGATTCCCTGGCTGACCAGGTAGTCCTTGACCGACTCGGCGCGACGCTGCGACAGCTTCATGTTGTACGCGGCGCTGCCGAAGCTGTCGGTGTAGCCGGTCGACACGACGGTCTCGAGGTTGACGTCCTTGATCTTGGCCGCCAGTTCGGCCAGCGCCTGCTTGCCCGCCGGGCGCAGCACCGCCTTGTCGAACTGGAAGAACGCGTCGGCCGAGTAGGTCACCTTCTCGCTGGTCGGAACGGGCGCGGGCGCCGGGGCCGGAGCCGGAGCGGGTTCGGCGGCCGGGGCCGGGGCCGGCATCGCGGCCTGGGCGACGATCGCGCCGTCGCAGCCGGTCATCGCGGTGGCGGGCGTCCAGAAGTTGTCGCGCCAGCACAGTCCGGTACCGCTTTTCCAGGCCTGGCCATAGGGGTTGACCCAGTTGTCGACGCGCGACGCGCTCTGCGCGAACGCCGTACCGCCAAATGCGGTCAAAGCGACAATGACCAGAATTTTTGCAAGCTTGTGGGTCTTGATCATGTTTTTCATCTCCAAAGTGGGAACCGCCGCAATATCCTACGCGGGGTGGCAGGGCAAGCGCGACACGCGTCTGCGTTGGCAACTCGCCGCGGTCCGTCCGTCGTAGGAATTCTGCCACAAGCAGCGCCGGACGTCGCGTCGTCGGGCGCATGGCTTGACGTGGCGCTACCTGCGGGAGCAAGCGCCGGCGCTGTTACCATGGCCCGCTTGACTTTCGATCGCGCCGGCCCGGCAGCAACGCGACTGGCGCACGCCCCCACC
Source organism: Pseudomonadota bacterium (assembly GCA_021802595.1). Next base: position 2,103 of record JAJZRT010000834.1, on the reverse strand, counting down.
GAGCATGTCCGTCTACGCCAAAGAAACCCTTCCGGTCAGCCTGGAAGAAGAAATGCGCCGCTCCTACCTCGATTACGCGATGAGCGTGATCGTGGGGCGGGCACTGCCCGATGTGCGCGACGGGCTGAAGCCGGTGCATCGCCGGGTTCTGTACGCCATGCATGAACTCGGCAATTCATGGAACCGGCCGTACAAGAAATCGGCGCGCATCGTCGGCGACGTGATCGGTAAATACCATCCGCACGGCGACCAGTCGGTCTACGACACCATCGTCCGCATGGCGCAGGATTTTTCCTTGCGATATATGCTGGTCGACGGACAGGGCAATTTCGGCTCGGTCGACGGCGATAACGCCGCGGCGATGCGGTATACCGAAATCCGCCTCGCCAGGATCGCCCATGAAATGCTGGCCGACATCGACAAGGAAACCGTCGACTTCGGCCCGAACTACGACGGCTCCGAGCAGGAGCCGCTGGTGTTGCCGGCGCGCATCCCCAACCTGCTGCTCAACGGCTCGGCGGGTATCGCGGTCGGCATGGCGACCAACATCCCGCCGCACAACCTGGGTGAACTGATCGACGGCTGCCAGCACCTGCTGCGGCACCCCGACGCCGACGTCGAAACCCTGATGCAGTTCATCCCGGCGCCGGATTTCCCGACCGCGGGGATCGTCTACGGGCTGGCGGGAGTCCGCGAGGCCTATCGCACCGGGCGCGGCCGGGTGGTGATGCGCGCGCGCTGCCATTTCGAGGACATCGACCGCGGCCAGCGACAGGCGATCATCGTCGACGAACTGCCCTATCAGGTCAACAAGCGCACCCTGCTCGAGCGCATCGCCGAACTGGTGCGGGAAAAGAAGATCGACGGCATCAGCCATATCCAGGACGAGTCCGACAAGTCGGGCATGCGGGTGGTCATCGAGCTCAAGCGGGGCGAAATGGCCGAGGTGGTGCTGAACAAGCTGTACAAGCAGACCCAGCTGCAGGACACCTTCGGGGTCAACATGGTGTGCCTGGTCGACGGCCAGCCGCGGCTGCTCGACCTGCGGCAGATGCTCCAGGCCTTCCTGCAGCACCGCCGCGAGGTCATCACCCGGCGCAGCGTGTACGAGTTGCGCAAGGCGCGCGAGCGCGGCCACGTGCTCGAGGGGCTGGCGGTGGCGCTGGCCAACCTGGACCGCATGATCGAGCTGATCAAGTCGGCGCCGACCCCGCCGGTGGCGCGCGAGCGCCTGCTGGCGCAGACCTGGGAGCCCGGCGAGGCGCGCAACATGCTCGCGCGCGTCGAGGGCGCGACCCGGGATTTCCAGCCCGCCGACCTCGACGCGCGCTACGGCCTGGGCGAAGCCGGCTACCGGCTGTCGGAGACGCAGGCGCAGGAGATCCTGCAGATGCGGCTGCAGCGCCTGACCGGCCTGGAGCAGGACAAGATCGTCCAGGAGTACAAGGACGTGATGGCGCAGATCGCCGACCTGCTGGACATCCTGGCCAGGCCCGAGCGCATCACCGCGATCATCGCCGACGAGCTCGCGGCGCTGAAGTCCGAGTTCGCCGACCCGCGACGCTCGAGCATCGAGCCCAATGCCACCGAGCTGGACGTCGAGGACCTGATCGCCCCGCAGGACATGGTGGTGACCATCTCCCATGTCGGCTACGTGAAGAGCCAGCCGGTCCTGGAGTACCGCGCGCAGCGCCGCGGCGGACGCGGCAAGCTCGCCACCGGGACGAAGGAGGATGACTGGATCGACCAGTTGTTCGTCGCCAACACCCACGACACCCTGCTGTGCTTTTCCAACCGCGGGCGGGTGTACTGGATGAAGGTCTACGAGGCTCCGCAGGGCGGACGCGGGTCGCGCGGCCGTCCGCTGGTCAACCTGTTCCCCCTCGGAGAAGGCGAGAAGATCACCGCCGTGCTGCCGGTGAAGACCTTCGACGAACAGCATTTCGTGTTCATGTCCACCGCCCAGGGCACGGTGAAGAAGACCCCGCTGGAGGCGTTTGGCAACCGCCGCACGGCCGGGATCATCGCCTGCGGGCTGGACGACGACGACTACCTGGTGGGCGTGGCCATCACCGACGGCGAGCACGACGTGATGCTGTTCTC
>JAJZRT010000833.1 GCA_021802595.1 Pseudomonadota bacterium | reverse complement strand
ACGGACGGCAGGACTGGACGGGCCGCCCGTGCGGCTCTTCGAACACGCGATGCCGTTCGTGCTGACCGCCGGCCTGCTGCCCCGGCAGTGCGAGATTTTCATCTCCACCGGGCTGGCAAGCCGATTGACGCCGTCCGGTTTGCAGTTCCTGCTGGCCCGCGCCGCCGTCCACGCCAGCCTGCGCCATCGGCTCGCTGCACTTTTGCCTCTGCTGGTTTTCACGATGCTGTTGCCGGATCCGATCTCGCCCGCCACCTGGCTCGCGACGGGCGCGTTCCTGCTCCCCTGGCTGATGCTGCATTGGGCGTTCGAACTGGACGCCGACCGCTGCGCGGCACGGGCTGTCGGGGCCGGGGCGGCCGACGCCTTGCGTGAGGGACTCGCCGTCACGCATCCCCATCCCGGCTGGCTGAGTCCCCACCCACCCTTGCGGTGGCGGCTGCGCGCTGTCAGGGCGTGCACATGAGACACGAAGCCGTGGTCTCACGGCCTAATGCCATGCCAGGTACGGAGAGGGGGAGCGGAAATCCGCCAGCGCCGGACGGTGGAGGTCCTGCCGGACATGGGGTCGGGCATGGCCCGACAGGGCGAGGGCAAGCCTGACTTCCCACTGGTGGGTCGGAAGGTAGCCGGACAGGGACGGGCTGAAGGTCAGCAGCAGCAGGGCCGCCACGAGCGTATCCCAGCCCCGGGGGGAGACCTGATCCCTCATCGCCTTGCAGGCGACCACGCTGATCGCCGCCCCCACGAGCCAGCCCAGCACGACCTCGCTCGGGCTGTGCGCGCCCAGCACCAGCCTGGACCAGCCCACCACGGCACCGATCGCCAGACCGAGCATGACGCCAGGAAGGCTGAAGCGCCGGGTCGGCCCCGCCAGCAGCCAGCCCATCCACACGGGGAAGATGGAGGAGGCCAGCATGGTATGGCCGCTGATGCCGGTGAAATCCAGGGCCGCGCTTCCCCACCCCCAGCCGATGAAGGCGATCTTGCTGGCGAGCACGACCCCGACGCCCACCGCCATCGCCAGCAGCCAGGCCTGGAGCGCCGATTTCTGCCCGGCCAGCCAGAGCCCGGCCATGATCAGCGCGAGCATCGGCAGCATGATGCCGGCCGACCCCAGATGGGTGATCACGAGCCAGGTTGCGGAGGGCTGGGGGAGCATCATCTTGCCGGCGGCTTGCGCACGAATGGGAAACAGCGCACAGCCTACCATCTACCCATGACTTCGTTCGTGATGGCATGGACGCACGCACTTAGGCTTCCAGCCTTTGCAAGGCAACGACTTCAAGGCCGGCCGTGCCCGGTCAGGGAGCGCACATGACAAACCCACATTCAAGGGTCCTGCGCCAGATTCGCGACCGCTTCGAGAAAGCCTGCCTCGAATTGCAACCTGTTCGCCAGAAACGACGCGCGCGCCCGCTCGCCCATGCGCGTTTTCTCGCGGGGCGTCAGGGCAAGCGCCCGGCTTATCGCCATTTCAAGGCTGTCGGCGTCCACCTGAAAACGTTCGCCGTACCCGGCCGGGCTGCGGCCCGCAAATCCCGCCAGGAAGCCGAAGCCTTCCTGGACCAGTTCGTTCATCGGCGGTGCATCGGTGGTGATGACGATGGCCTGCGTGGACAGGGCTTCGCTGATGTAGTGCCCGAACCCTTCGGTCTCGGAAGGGCACAGATGTATGCCCGCCCGGTTCATCAATCTTTGCAGGCTGGACCGATCCAGATACTCGGTCACGATATCGATATTGGGCGAGCGGTGCCGCAGCAGATAAGGGTGACGGCTGACGACCGTGAGCACGGGCCATTCCGGATGGCGTTTCCACACGTTCAACAGGGTGGCCGTCCCCTTGAGTTCGCTTCTGCCGGCGATGTGGACACAGGCCGCATAGTCCTTCGGCACATCCGGCAGATACAGGTCATTTGACGAGAAACCGATGTGGCGGACAGACAACCCTCGCTCCAGAAAAATACGCTCCGCATAGCGTGATTTGCACCAGATCTCCCGGCAATCCCGGATGAACTGGCTGGTGTGCGAGCGCATCCATTCCTGGTTGGGGATCAGGATGCTTGCGTCCCCGCAGCGCATCCAGCTGCGCGACAGGTTCTCGAAGAAGATCATGACATTCCTGCGCCTGGAGAATGGCTTGCGCAAGCCCAGAGCGAGTTGCCGGTGGGGCAAATGCAGGTTGCCCCGGTGCAGAACATTCAGGGAAACCGGATGCCTGCCTTGCAACACTGCCTGCACGATCCCGGCGTCCTGTTTCAGACCGGGCGTCCCGCCGGTGACCAGATGGAATAAGGTGGCGTTCATCGGTTTGGTTTTTATCCGGATCATCGCCGGAAGCTGAACTGCCCCTAGTTTACTAGGCCTTCCTGAACCTCGATTTCGCACGTCCGCTGCGGCCGATGGCTTCGATCGCCCCCGCTGTTGGAACCGGCCCTCCCGCCATCGGTTCGTTCGCGATTTCCCTCCCTCCAAAAAAAAAGAGGGCGGAATCCCGCCCTCTCGTTGGCTCCACCACGTCCGATCAAGCTGGCTGTGCGTCGGCTTTGCCGAAACTGAACACCCCGCCCTGCGCATCCACCCGGATCGTGTCCTTGGGCCCGAAGTGGCCCGCCAGGATTTCCTTCGCCAGCGCGTTCTCCAGTTCGCTCTGGATCGCGCGCTTGAGCGGCCGTGCGCCGTAGACCGGATCGAAGCCGGCCTTGGCAATTTCGGCCAGCGCGGCATCGCTGATGTCGAGCTTCATCTCCATTTGCGCCAGGCGCTGTTCCAGGCCTTGCAGCTGGATGCGCGCGATGCTGGCGATGTGCGACTCGCCGAGCGCGTGGAAGACCACGACCTCGTCGATGCGGTTGATGAACTCGGGGCGGAAGTAGGACTTCACCTCGCCCAGCACGGCGAGCTTCACGACCTGGTAGTCGTCGCCGGCCATCTGCTGGATCATCTGGCTGCCGAGGTTGGAGGTCATCACGATCAC
>JAJZRT010000832.1 GCA_021802595.1 Pseudomonadota bacterium | reverse complement strand
CAGCAGTTCCGCTCCGGGCTGTGGGTCAAGGATCGCAACGCGTTCATCAACGTGCGCGAAGTGATGCCCGACAACACCCTGCGCGACATCGATATTTACGGTTTCGACGCCGATGGTCGTCTCGACTGGATCCGTGCGGCCCGGGAGGCCCACTGGCGCGGCAACCAGACCTGGGATCTGCAACAGGTGGTGGAAACCCGTTTCGACGCGAATGGCATTCAGGCGACCCGGCAGGCGCACCAGGACTGGCAGTCTGTGCTCTCCCCCGACATTCTCAGCGTGTTGCTGGTCGCGCCGGAACAGATGTCTGCACGCACCCTGTGGCGCTACATCGCGCATCTCAAGGAAAACGGTCAGAAGGCCACGCGGTATGAGCTTGCCCTGTGGTCGAAGTTCATCGGACCCTTCGTCATTCCGATCATGATGCTGATGGCCATGCCGTTTGCGATCCAGGGGCCGCGTGCGGGTGGCACCAGCAGCAAGATATTCATCGGCATTCTGGCCGGCCTGGGCTTCCATCTGCTGAGCCGCCTGTTCGGTCACCTCGGCCTGCTGAACGACTGGCCGGTGGTGGTGGTGTCGGTCCTGCCGCTGCTGATCTTCCTCGGCATTGCGCTGGCGGGTATCCGGTGGGTGGATCGGCGCTAGAGCCATTGCCGCAGCGGCTGGATGCCTGTCTGCGCGCCAGCCGGCCGGCCGACAAGGCGGCCTGCGTGCATGCATTGCTGGCGGACTGGCAGGCGGGCAGGATCGACCTCGCAGCGGAAGCACCGCGGACTCCCGTCGACCAGCCGGGGCGGCCTGAAACGCCCCGCCTGGTTCCGCCACAGCAGGTCCCGCGCCGCCGCGCCGACACTCTGCCTGGCCGCGCCGCGCTCGTCCATGCGCTGGCGCATATCGAATTCAATGCCATCAATCTCGCGCTCGATGCAGCGCATCGCTATCCGGGCATGCCGCCGGCGTATTACACCGACTGGCTTTCGGTTGCGGACGAGGAAGCACAGCATTTCGAACTGCTGAACGCGCACCTGATCACGCTGGGGTATGCCTACGGCGATTTCCCCGCGCACAACGGCCTGTGGGACATGGCGCTGAAAACCGCGCACGATCCGCTGGTGCGCATGGCGCTGGTGCCGCGCGTGCTGGAGGCGCGCGGACTCGACGCCACGCCGCTGATTGTCGACAAGCTGAAGGCTGCTAAGGACGTGCGCATGGTTGAAATTCTCGCCGTCATCGAACGCGACGAGATCGGCCACGTCGCCATCGGCAGCCGCTGGTTCAACTGGCTGTGCGCGACGCGCGGGCTGGATGCCGAGGCGACGTTCCGGCAGCTGCTGATCGACTGCGATGCGCCGCCCCTCAGGCCGCCGTTCAATCTGGCGGCACGCCGCCAAGCCGGTTTCAGCGAGCGTGAACTCGACTGGCTGGGCAGACTTTAGCTCACAAACCCAGCGTGGTCGCCGACACGCTGGCCGGCGAGCGTTGCCACATTCCCTCGAAACCTTGATTCAGTTCCGCCGCGCGGGCTGCGTCGTCCTCATGGAGGGCGCCGTGCACGGCGCCCTTGTCGGCGCGCAGCAGCACGCCGTGGCGGTCGGCTAGCGCGAATGCCTGATCGGGGCGCGGCGCGTCGGGATCGGCCCGGCGGATTTCGAGAACATGGCCGAAATCCCGCAACAGCAGCATCAGGCGGGGATGATCGCGTGCGACGCGGCTGATGTCGTCGAGCAGAATCTCGATGCGACGGCCGCCGCCGGCGACGCACAGTGTGCGCAGGACAGCGAGGCGGGGTGCGTCGTCGAGGTCCAGCAGGCCCAGGTCGTGATCGTACACGCGCAGTTGACGATGCGTGGCGGCCAGCAGGGCGTCGAACGCCGCGCGGAATTCAGCGGGGGTTGCAAAGGCAGTCATGGGGTGTCGATCTCCAGCCAGCCGGCTTCGTACCAGTCATAAAGGCGCTCGCGCAGCCCGGCAGGCAAGGGTCGCGCAAGGCGGCGCTGATCGGCCAGCTGCTGCAGAGCGGGGATGTCGTCCGCAGCAGGCGTGAACGCCTCGCCGTTGATGAAATAGCGGTCGCCCGCAAACAGCAGGCGCGATTTGGGGTTGAGCGCCACGCCGACCTTGTCCGCCTGCCTTTTGAAGACCGCGCGGCTGAGCGGGATGTCGGGCGGATCGAAGAACACATTCGGCTTGGGTTCGGACAGGTAGCGTCCGGCGAATTCGGCGATGTCGCGCCGGTCCCATCGAATTTCGGCGATCATGCCTTCGATCTGCGCCAGCATCGCCCGGCTGATCTGGCCGGGGTGGGCCTGCAGGCGCAGATCGGGGTCGGCGTAGCGGCCCTCCAGTGCGAGCGTGTCCTGCAGGTGCATCAGGAAACCCTGTGCCAGTTCCTCGGTGGTGGGGGCGCGAAACCCGATCGAATAGGTCATGCAGGCGTCCTCGGCGACGCCGTAATGTGCGACGTGGGGCGGCAGGTAGAGCATATCGCCGGGACCGAGCACCCATTCGTCCTCCGCCTCGAAATGGCGCAGGATCTTCAGCGGCGCACCGTCCAGCAGCGCCAGGTCGGTTTGCGTGCTGACCTGCCAGCGGCGATGGCCCTGGCCCTGCAGCAGGAACACGTCGTACGAATCGAAATGCGGCCCGACGCTGCCGCCGGGCACGGCGTAACTCACCATCAGATCGTCGAGCCGGGCGTGCGGAATGAAACTGAAGCGCGTCAGCAGCGCGTCGGCTTCGGGCAGAAAATGATTGAGCGATTGCACCAGCAGCGTCCATTCAGTCTTGGGCAGGCGTTTGAAGTTGCCTTTGCCGAACGGGCCGTGGTCAAGTTCCCAGTGCGTGCCGCTACCCTGGATCAGCCGCGATTCCACATCGTCGCGGCAGGCCAGTTGCTGCATCTCGACGGGCGACAGCAGGCCGGTGAAGCCGGGCATGGCGTTGCGGATCAGAAGCGGGCGTTTGTGCCAGACATC
>JAJZRT010000831.1 GCA_021802595.1 Pseudomonadota bacterium | reverse complement strand
GTCGAGCAGGCGGCAGCCGGGGAAGATCTTCCCGAATTCGTATTTCAGCAGCTGGTCCATGCAGGTACCGCACGACACGATCACGGTCTTGATGTCGAGATAGTTGAGCGTGTTGGCGACGCGGTGGAACAGCACGCGGTTGGCCGCTGTGATGGCCTCGCCCTTGTCGGCCTGGCCGCCCGCGGTCTGCGGATAGCCGCAGCACAGGTAGCCGGGCGGCAGCACGGTCTGCACGCCGAGTTCGAACAGCATGGCCTGGGTTGCGAGCCCGACCTGCGAGAACAGCCGCTCCGAGCCGCAGCCGGGGAAGTAGAACACCGCGTCGGATTCGTCGGAGAGTTTGGCCGGGTTGCGCAGGATGGGGACGATAGACGGGTCTTCCAGGCCCAGCAGCGCGCGCGAGGTTTTCTTCGGCAGTCCGCCCGGCATCGGCTTGTTGACCAGATGGATGACCTGCGCGACCAACTTGGGCCGGCCCAGCGTGGCAGGCGGATGCTGGGTCTGCGCCTGGATCAGGCCCATGCGCTTGAACAGCTGGTGGCCCAGACGCTGCCCGGCGTAGCCCCATTCGATCAGCGGCTTTCTCAGCGCTTTGATGGTGGCGGGGTCGGTCGCATTGAGGAAAGCCATCGACGCCCAGGTGCCGGGGTTGAATTTCTTCTTGCCCTGCTTGCGCAGCAGGTTGCGCATGGCGATCGAGACGTCGCCGAAGTCGATGTCGACCGGGCAGGGGTTCTTGCACTTGTGGCAGATGGTGCAGTGGTCGGCGACGTCGCCGAATTCGTCGAAGTGTTTCAGCGACACGCCGCGCCGGGTCTGCTCCTCGTACAGGAAGGCTTCGATCAGCAGCGACGTGGCGAGGATCTTGTTGCGCGGCGAGTACAGCAGGTTGGCGCGCGGAATGTGGGTGTTGCACACCGGTTTGCACTTGCCGCAGCGCAGGCAGTCCTTGATCGAGTCGGCGATCGCGCCGGTTTCCGATGCTTCGAGGATGATCGATTCGGCTTCGAGCAGACTGAACGACGGCGTGTAGGCATTGCGCAGGTCGGCGCCCGGCAATAGCTTGCCCTTGTTGAAGCGGCCGGCCGGATCGACCTTGTTCTTGTAGTCGGCGAAGGTCGCGATGGTCGCGTCGTCGAGAAACTCCAGCTTGGTCAGCCCGATGCCGTGCTCGCCCGAAATCACCCCGCCGAGTTCGGTCGCCAGCGCCATGATGCGCGCCACCGCCGCGTTGGCGGCCTGCAGCATGGCATAGTCGTCGGAGTTGACCGGGATGTTGGTGTGCACGTTGCCGTCGCCGGCATGCATGTGCAGCGCCACGAAGACGCGGCTCTTGAGGATCTGGCCGTGGATGCGGTCGCAGGCCTCGAGCACCGGCGTGTATTCGCGGCCGATGAAGAGCTGGTGCAGTTCACGGCGCACCTCGCGTTTCCAGGACACGCGAAGGTGTTTGTCGCGCAGCGCGGTGAAGATCGTGTCGCTGTCGTGGGACGCGTCGAGGTTGGCCAGATAGCCTGCCCAACGGTGACGGACGGCCGTGACCAGTGCTTGCGCCTGGGCCTGCTTTTCCGCCACCTGTGCGGGGTCGGCGACGGTATCCTCGTCTTCCAGCAGCGGCAGCGGCGCGGCGAAAAATTCAGCCAGCGCGTCGAGCAGTTTCAGCTTGTTGGCGATCGACAGCTCGATGTTGATGCGCTCGATGCCGTCGGTGTAGTCGCCCAGGCGGGGAAGCGGAATCACCACGTCCTCGTTGATCTTGAAGGCGTTGGTGTGCGCTGCGATGGCCGCTGTGCGGGCGCGGTCGAGCCAGAATTTCTTGCGTATTTCCGCTGACACCGCGATGAAGCCTTCGCCGCCGCGCGCATTGGCGAGCTGGACGATTTTCGAGGCGGCTTCGCCGACCGCGACTTCGTTGTCCGACACCACGTCGATCAGCAGCACCATGTTCGGACGGGTGGCGCGTGGCGCTTTGGTCGCGTAGCCGACCGCTTTCACGTAGCGCGCGTCGAGGTGTTCCAGCCCGGCCAGCAGGATATCCGGATGGCCATCGCAGTAATCCTTGATTTCGACGATCGCCGGAGTGGCGTCGCGTGCCGTGCCGAAGAACTCCAGGCACACGGTACGGGTGTGCGCGGGCAGCCGGTGCAGAATGAAGCGCGCCGAGGTGATCAGGCCGTCGCAGCCTTCCTTCTGGATACCGGGCAGGCCGGCGAGGAATTTGTCGGTGACGTCCTTGCCCAACCCGGTCTTGCGGAAGCGGCTGCCGGGGATGGTGAGGATCTCCGGCGAGCCTCTCGGCGTCTTGCCATCGGCGGCGAAGCGGCGGATTTCGAAGGTCGCCGAGGGCGCGTCGTGGATCTTGCCGAGGTTGTGGTTCAGCCGCGTGACCTCGAGCCAGTCCGCGTCCGGCGTGACCATCTTCCACGACACCAGGTTGTCCAGCGCGGTCCCCCACAGCACGGCCTTCTTGCCGCCCGCGTTCATCGACACGTTGCCGCCGATGGTCGAGGCATCGGCCGAGGTCGGGTCGACCGCGAACACCAGGCCGGCGGCGTCGGCGGCTTCCATCACCCGCTTGGTGACCACGCCGGCGCCGCAGAGGATGGTGGGGATCTCGAATTCGCAACCGGGCAGATGCAGCATTTCCACCGCGCTCATCGCTTCGAGCTTTTCGGTGTTGATGACCGCCGCGCGATCGGTGAGCGGCACCGCGCCGCCGGTGTAGCCGGTGCCGCCGCCGCGCGGGATGATGGTCAGCCCCAGTTCGACCAGTCCGGCCACCAGTCCGGCCATCTCGGCTTCCGTGTCCGGGGTCAGCACCACGAAGGGATATTCCACGCGCCAGTCGGTTGCGTCGGTGACATGCGAGACGCGCGCCAGGCCGTCGAAGGCGATGTTGTCGCGCCGGGTCACGCCGGCCAGGCGGCGCAGGATGCGCGTGCGCAGACTGGCGGTGTCGGCGAACCAGGCCTCGAACTC
>JAJZRT010000830.1 GCA_021802595.1 Pseudomonadota bacterium | reverse complement strand
TCTTGAAGCCCCACGGAAAATGCATGGCCCCGCCTCTGACGCGCAAAGCCCGGTTGCTGCTGGTTGACGACGACCGGCTGGTCCTGTCCACCCTGGGCAATGGCCTGCTGGACGCCGGTTATGAAATCAGCACCGCCGAGTCGGCCGAAGACGCCGAGGTCCTGCTCGCCAGCGGCATGCGCCCCGATCTGGCCATCATCGACATCCGCATGACCGGCCAGGACGGCCTGTACCTCGCCCGGCGCCTGCGGGAACTGGACCACATCCCTTTCCTGATGCTCAGCGCCTACAGCGAGCAACGCATGATCGACCAGGCCAGCCGCCACGGCGCGCTGGGCTACCTGGTCAAGCCCCTGGACACCCCGCAGCTGCTGCCCGCCATCGAGGCCGCGCTGTCGCGCGCCAATGAACTGCAGACCCTGCGCGAGACCCGCACCCAGTTGCAGGCCGCGCTGGACGCCGAACGCGACATCAGCATTGCCATCGGCATCACCATGGCCCTGCATCAGCTCCAGCGCCCGGACGCCTTCGAGCTCCTGCGCAAGACCGCGCGTAGCCAGCGCCGCAAGCTCGCCGAACTGGCAACGGAAATCATCCGCAGCCCGCAGGCGATCAGACCCTAACCAGCGCGCCCCAGCCCTCCGAAACGCCGGTCCGCGACAATAAGCAGCCGCGACGCCGCGGGCCGTCGGCTGGTGGAATACCGCCGGCCCAGGCGATCCGTGCCCGCGCCAGCCGTCTCGCCGGGCGGACGGCCCCCGCAAGCCTGCAGCGCTGGCTGAAACGCGGAACTAAGTCACAAGAGGTAGTTGACGGGAATCAACACATGTCGCTATAAGTACAAAAGTAAATATCTCCATCCGGAGAAAGTTGCTCATGAGGCCCTGACCCTGCCTTGTGGAACCCTTCAGTGGCGCGCGGCGCCACTGGCGTTTTCTGCCTACAGGAGTCCGTGCGAGAGACCTCATGCGCACCAATTTGCCCATCACCCAGCGCGAGTACCAGTTTCCCGATGGGGAAACCCTGTTGTCGGCAACCGACACATCGAGCCACATCCAATATGCCAATGCGGCCTTCATCCGCACCAGCGGATTTCGCGCTGACGAACTGATCGGCCAGCCCCACAACCTCGTGCGCCACCCGGACATGCCGGTGCAGGCCTTTGCCGACATGTGGCGCACCCTCAAGGACGGCCAATCGTGGACCGCCCTCGTCAAGAACCGGCGCAGGAATGGCGACCACTACTGGGTGCGTGCCAATGCCGCCCCCATGCGCCGCAACGGCGAGGTCGTGGGCTACCTATCGGTGCGCACCAAGCCCAGCCCCGAGGAAATCGCCGGTGCCGAGGCGTTGTACCGTCGCTTCCGCGAGGACCGCGCCGACGGCCTGGCGTTCCACCGCGGACTCATCGTGCGCACCGGTTGGCTGCGCTGGCTGTCGACGCTGCAACTGCTGCCCACCGCCTGGCGTGTGCGCCTGCCGCTACTGGCGCTGGCCGTGGTCCTGGCGCCCCTGCTGATCGCGGCCGGACACACGGCCCTGGCCGCTGCCCTGGCCGTTGCCCTGCTGCTGGCGGATCTGTTCATTGAAGCGCAGGTGACCGGCCCGCTGGCGCGCGTGCGCAGCAGCGCCCAGCAGGTCGCCAGTGGGGAACCCGCCGACAACCTGCACCTGGACCGCTGCGACGACATCGGCCTGCTGGCGCGCGCCATCACGCAGGCCGGCCTGAACCTCAACTCGCTGGTGGCCGACGTGCACGAACAGGCCACGGGGCTGCAGACGGCCAGCGAGGAGATTGCCAGCGCCAACAACGATCTCTCCAGCCGGACGGAACAGACCGCCTCCAACCTGGAGCAGACCGCGGCCGCCATGGAACAGCAGACGGCCACCGTGCGGCAGAACTCAGAAACGGCGCAGCAGGCCAGCCAGCTGGCCGGCACCACCAATGACGCGGCCCGCCATGGCGGCGAGGCCGTGACCCAGGTGGTTGCCACCATGGCCCTGATCTCCGAGTCCAGCCGGCGTATTGCCGACATCATCGGTGTGATCGACAGCATCGCCTTTCAGACCAATATCCTGGCCCTCAACGCCGCGGTGGAAGCGGCAAGGGCCGGGGAACAGGGCCGCGGCTTTGCGGTCGTCGCCGGCGAGGTGCGCACACTGGCGCAGCGCAGCGCCGAGGCGGCCCGGGAGATCAAGGCCCTGATCACCGACTCGGTCAGCAAGGTTGACGCGGGCACCCAGTTGGTCAATCAGACAGGCCAGGCCATCGGCGACGTCGTCACCCAGGTCAGGCGCGTCAACGACCTGATCGCCGAAATCACCGTTGCCTCGCGCGAGCAGGCCACCGGCATCGCCCAGGTGGGGCAGGCCGTCACGCAACTGGACGAAATGACGCAGCAGAACGCGGCCATGGTGCAGCAAAGCAGCGCGGCCGCCAGCGGCATGCGCGAGCAGGCCCAGCGGCTGATGGACGCCATACGGGTTTTCTCCAGCTGACCGATGCCCACCATGGACTTGCCGCTGCCGCCCCTTCCGTCATCGATTCCACCCGAGAAGGTGGATGAACTGATCCGCGCGATGGAGACGGTACGCGACGACCTGCTCAAGGTGTCCTTTCTGCTGCGCGACCACCTGGACGAAACGGACCTGCCCGCCCGCGCCCGCGCGCGCGAAGCCACCGCGGCGCTGCTGCGGCAGTACAAGGCCGGCTGACCCCTCCCGCACCCTGATGAACACCCCCAAGGCCCTGCTTCCCCACCATCATCCGTACCAGTTTGGCGTCGGCATGGGCCTGCTGCTGCTGTCGATCCCGCTGATGCTGTTCCTCTCCCCGCTGGACATGTCAGCCGTGCCACCCGGGATCTGGCCCGCCTACTGGCGGGTCGGCGCGGACCTGGTCAAGGTGATCGTGGCGATGCTGATCTTCATCACCGGCTACCGGGCCATCCTCTCGCCGCGCAAGGGGGCGGTCGTCTG
>JAJZRT010000829.1 GCA_021802595.1 Pseudomonadota bacterium | reverse complement strand
GGAAGGTGTAGGGGTAGCCCCCGAAAATCCCCAGCAGCCCGGCGTCGCGCTGGGCCAGCTCCACGCTGCGCAGCAGCCCGATGCCGTTCTCCGCCTCGGTGCTGGCGTTCTTGTTGCTCATCACCGAGAAGTGCACATCGGGCAGGCTGGGAAACACGAAGCCCGAGCTCATGATCTCCTGGAAGCGATGCGTGGGCTCGTGGATGAAGGCCCCGTCGATGCACACCCCCGGCTCGCGCGGCACGCTGGTGCCGTCCCAGGCGCGCATGCCACGCATGAGGGTGCTCATGCGGTCGAACAGCGCTTCAGGGCTGAGACGTTCATTTTTCGAAGCCATTCCTTCGTACAAATAGAGATGCGTTCCGATCGGAATCGCACCGTCGAGCAGGCGCAAGTCGTTCCGCTTCGCGTATCCCACGTCATAAAACCAAAAATACTTGGCTCCTGGCACCGGTCCAGCGGTAATCGGTGTGACGATTTCGGCAGTTCGGGACGATCTCTCTGCCTTTGCCCACTCCGCCTGGAGCAAGACCCCGGGCTCCTTGTAGTCGGCAGTCGAGAATTGCTTGAATCCCCCAGCGATCTCCTGGGGCCCCATGATCTGTTCGGTCTCCGCCGGAAGTTCCACTGCGTAGCGCCCGAAGCACATCAGCTTGGTCCTGGCGAACAGGTCCTCCAGTCGCGGAGCGGGAGTCTTGGCGGTCGAGATCATGGCGAGAGGTCCTGCGCAGGCGTTGAGACAGGTGAGTGCGGCGCCGGCAGCGCCGCCGGTCAGGAAACGTCTTCGGAAGTCGTTCATGGCATGACCTAAGGTTCAGGAAGAGAATTTCTGGTCCATGCGAACCATCGCGTACAGGGTGGCCGACAACACCTTGTCGACCCGGTAGGACTCCTGGTGCTCATAGCCCTTCTGCTCCCACAGGCAGCCCTGCACCGGGGCCTTCGCGCCGGAGCGCTCGGCGGGAACGGTGCCGTCGCCCGCATCGGCCGGCGCCTGCAGCTTGAGCTCGAACTCCACGTCGCCGCTGCGCACGCGGATGGCCCCCTGGGCATCGTCGTGCACCAGGGTCCAACTGCAGGGGTCGGGATCGGCGCCAGCCGGAAGCGGATGGACACAGGCCCAGGTCACGTTGCCCCAGGTTTTCTGGCTCGGGTCATTGCCGAAGGTTGCGTGAGAGTTGCACGGTTCAACGCCCCGCGCCCCGATCTGCGCGTGAAATTCCCTCGCTATGTCAAGGCGCCTGGCCGTTGCGTCGAACGAAGCCCGCTTGGGATCCTGGTCCGCTGGATTGATCCAATCGGGATGCACCACGCGCCACCAGCAGCTGGGATCGTTGATGGCGCGCTGCAGGTCCAGCACCTTGAGCTGCTCCTGGCCCTGGGCGTCGGTCCAGCGCACGCGCAGCCAGTCCTCCCCGTAGGCGCCGGCCGGGAACAGCTCCAGCGGGCCGCTGGCGTTGGCCACCACGGGCGCCATCTCGCGCGCCGTGGAGCCCAGGATGGGATGAACCAGCTTCTGCTCCAGCCAGCCACCCTCGCCGGCCATGCCCGCGCGCATGCGCTTGTAGGCGGTGCCCGCTCCATGGGTGGGCATGGCCCCGAAGCACACGCCCCCCAGCTCCTCGGGCGTCAGCCCGCCCATGTCCGGGTGCGCCAGCGCGCGCGCCACCAGCCCGCCCATGCTGTGGGTGTAGACCAGCACATGGTCGCAGCGCGCACCCTGCGCGGCCCCGAGTTCGCGGTAGTGCGCCAGCAGCTCGCGGATGCGCGCGGCGACCTCGTGGGCGCTGTGGGCGTTGGGCTGCAGCCAGTTGTAGCCCATGGCGTGCACTGGGTAGAGCGTGTCGGCCAGGCCCAGCAGCTCCTCCTCGCCCAGGGGCGGCGCCGGGGTGGACAGGCGCCCCCAGGCGCTGGGCGCCACGCCGGCCGGGCCCAGGTCCTGGAGGCCCTCGCGGCTGTAGCTGCCCTTGCGCTGCGCGAAGGGCACCCAGACGTTGCTGAGCTTCTGCGGGCTGGACGGCAGAGGCTCCCGCGGATCGTCGGGGTCGGGCCGGATGGTGTTGAGCACCTCCTCCAGGGTGTGCAGCGCCTGGCCGTAGCTTTGCAGGTGCACCTCGCTCCAGCCGCGCAGCCGGCCCTTGCGCCCGGCGTCCAGATCGCGCTGGGGCGGGCTCCAGGCCAGCTCGAAGGCCTCGCGCCGGCTCGGGCGCGGGCGGCGCACCAGCAGCGGCTCCACCTCGGGCAGGCGCTGCACGTTGTCGTGGCGCGCGTCGTCCTCGGGCCGGGCATCGAAGCGCCCGGGCTGCTGCGTGCCGGCGTAGGTATCGAGCTCGGTCTCGGCGGGGTCGAAGTTGAGCTGGCGCTCGTCGGGGCGCGCACGGCGCAGGGTGCGCAGGGTGAACAGCAGGTCGTCGGCGCGCCAGGCCCGGTTGTCCTTGCGCCGCAGGCGCTCGGTGCGGGCGCGGCTCAGGCGCAGGTTCGAGCCCATCAGCCCGGGCAGGAACACCACCGGCACGATGCGCCGCGGCGTGCCGGTGCTCGTCGGGCTGGCGGGCGCCTCGGGCACCTCGCCGCGCCGCACCGGCACCTCCTCGCCCAGCCCCAGCAGGCGGCGCAGCGTGGTGGGGCCGTCGAAGCCGAACTTCGAGGCCTGCGCGATGAACTCGGCCGGGGCCTCGATCTCGATGTTCGCCCAGCGCGGCGCCTCGCGCCTGCCCGTGCCCGTGCCCTGCAGGCTGCCCTCCAGGCACCACAGCCGCTCGTACAGCTTCGCGCTCGGCAACGGGAAGGCCGACACATGGTCCCCCAGCACCAGCACGCAGCGCCCCACCTCGTGCTCGAAGTGGTAGTGGATGCCCCACTCCTGCACCAGGCGCTCGAAGAACTCCAGGTCCGTCTCGTGGTACTGCACCTGGAAATCGCGCCTCGGGTAGCTGGCCTCCAGCCTCCACTGCACCGGGTGCGGGTACGCGCCCAGCAG
>JAJZRT010000828.1 GCA_021802595.1 Pseudomonadota bacterium | reverse complement strand
ACCACCGCGCTGGAATCGACGCCGCCCGACAGGAAGGCGCCCAGCGGCACGTCGGCGATCATGCGCAGGCGGATCGACTCCTTCATGCGTTCCACCAGCTCGTCCATGGCTTCCGCCTCGTCCTTCACGGCCACCGGCGTGAAAGGCATGTCCCAGTACTGTTTCGGCAACGCGCGGGGGGCACCGCGCCTGAGGGTGAGGGCGAAACCGGGCGGCAGCTTGTACGCGCGCTTGAAAATAGTGCGCGGTTCCGGCACGTAGCCGTAGGCAAAATATTCCTCGACTGCCAGCGGGTCGATGTCGCGCGCCAGGCTCGGGTGCACCATCAGCGACTTCAGTTCCGATCCGAAAATGAATTCGCCGGTATCGAGGAAGGCGTAATACAGCGGTTTGACGCCAAACCGGTCGCGCACCACGAACAGCGATTCCTGCTTGCGGTCCCACAGCGCGAACGCGAACATGCCGCGAAAACGGGCCACGCAGCCCTCTCCCCAGGCCTCCCATGCGTGGACGATGACTTCGGTGTCGGAATGGGTGCGGAAGGTGTGGCCCAAGGCCTGCAGTTCGGGCACCAGTTCCTGGAAATTGTAGATTTCGCCGTTGAACACGACGACGACCGAGCCATCCTCGTTGAACAGCGGCTGCTGGCCGGTAGACAGGTCGATGATCGACAGGCGCCGGTGTCCCAGTCCCAGCCCGGGCTCCAGATGCAGGCCCCCTTCGTCGGGGCCGCGATGGAACTGGGTCTCGTTCATGCGATGCAGCAGTTCACGCGAAATGTCGTTCACGCCGCTGGTATCGAAAATGCCGGTGATGCCGCACATGCTTGTTGTCTGTCCCTGTTCTGTCGATTTATCGGGCCGTTCGACGGCCGCTCAGCGCCTGCGCCCCAGCGTCTGCTCGTACACCGCGGCATACGCCTCGGCCATGGCCGGGATGCTGAAGCGCCGTTCGGCTTGACGCCGCGCATTCGCGCCGTGCTCGGCGATGCGGGCCGCTGCCGGTTCCTCCAGGTAACCGAGCAAGGCCTGTGCCATATCCTCCGGGTCCCCCGCCGCGACCCACCGGCCAGTGACGCCATCTTCCACCAGTTCCACGTTGCCGCCCACTGCCGTGGCAATGACCGGCAGCCCGCTTGCCAGCGCTTCGAGTATGGTATTGGAGACGCCTTCGTTTTTCGATGGCAGCACGAACACGTCGAATGCCTGCATCAGCGCCGCGATGTCGTGGCGCTCGCCCGGCAACCAGACCTGGTGCGCCATCCCGGCCTGCTGCAGGAGATCGAGGCAGCCCGCCCGCGCCGGCCCTTCGCCGACGATGACCAGCCGCGCCTGCGCGGCGCGCCCGGGCGCGAGCTGCTTCAGCCGGATGAAGGCGTTCACCAGCATGGGGTAGTCCTTGACCTCGACCATCCGCCCGACCGATCCGAAAACCGTACACCCGGCGCCGGCGAATCCCGCGGGCAGCACCGCCGGCCGCGCGCCGGCACGCGGATGGAATTTCACGCTGTCGACGCCGTTGTAGATCTGGTGCAGCTTGCGCGGTGGCACGCCGACAACCTGGCGCAGCCAGGTTTCGAGATCGCGGCTGACCGCAATGTAATTCGACACGAACGGCCGCGCCGCGCGGCGCAGCAGATTGTATTTCCAGTTCCGGCCATACAGGTCGAAGACGTCGCGCCCGTGTTCGCCGTGCACGGTGGCCCGAATGCCGGCCGCAGCGGCCACGAACTGCGCTTCCAGCGCCGCCAGATTGCGGGTATGCACCAGATCGGGTTTGATCTGGCGCAACAGCGTCCACAGCTTCGCCATCCAGCCCACCCCATGCCCCGGCGGACGATGCAGCGCATGGAACTCGACCGTCTGCGCGGTGATGCGCCGGCGAAAATCGCTGAAATCGGTCAAGGCCACCACGGTGTGGCGGAAACGCCCGGGCGGCAGGGTGTTGAACAGGTTGACCATGCCGTTCTCCATGCCGCCAGTGTCGAAACGGTGGACGACGTGCACGATATGCGCGGTCACGGCCCGTCGACCTGGTCGAGCGTACGTGCGATCGCGGGCTCCATGTCCGCCGCAAAACGTGCCAGCGTGGCGGACGCAGTCTTGAGGTCGGCATTCTGATACGGCGTGGCGACCAGCACCGACAGGCCGTCGTCGCGCGCCAGCCGCACCCGGTCCAGCGCCATGACCAGCTTGGCGTAATAATCATTGACGACGGGCCGCTGGTCGATCAGGTTCCACTGCCACACCAGCAGGCGCTGGCCATCGCTGCCGCGCAGCTTGGCCTGCCGCACCTGCCGGGTTTTCCCGCCGATCTGCACCGCGACGGTTGCTTCGCCGACGTTCGACCAGGCCGGATCCTTCTGCTTGATCATGAAATTCTGCGAGTTGATGAGTTCGGCGCCCTGCCGCTGGGTCACGTAGTAGTCCAGTTGCAGCAGCACGTTGCGGCCCGCCTGCACATACGACCGGCGCAGCTGGCGGTCGGCGCCGATCCAGTGTGGCACCCAGGTCGTGAAGCTTGTGGCAGGCTGCCAGCCGCCCGCCGCCTCCACCTGCAGGGCGGGCATCTCAGGCAGCGGGCGCGACTCGATCCAGTGGGCATACGCCGGCCACAGGCCTGCCACCGCCAGCACAACGACGGCCGCCCGCAAAATCGGCCGAGCCGCGCCACGCCCGCCCGACGCAACGGCAGCAGGCGGCGGGGCGGATTGTGACGGGCCGGGCTCCGGCAGATCGTCTTCGCGCCAGAAACTGCCGATCCAGAACAGCAACAGCATGACAATGCCGAAGAACACCCAGCCGTAGATATAGTGATCGACGCCGAGCGCCAGCTTCATGTCGGACAGGTGCGCGATCATCACGATCATGAAAGCGCGTCCGCTGTTGGCGAAAACCGGCACGATCATCGCGGCGATGGAAAACAGCAGGCGCCGCTTCCACGAGCGGTAGGTAAGATAGGCGTACAACACGCCGAGCGTCA
>JAJZRT010000827.1 GCA_021802595.1 Pseudomonadota bacterium | reverse complement strand
GTCGAGATCTGGTTCGGCATCTTCCAGCTGCGTATTTCGGCGAACGTGACCGGTGATTTCGGGAACGTGACCGATTTCGATCGGATGCTGGGTTGCGCGGAGAAGATTGTAGTGATCGGGTTGGTCTGAGTGGGTTGAACACCTCCGTTGTGAACTTGACCTGGGGCCTGATGCCGCAGCGCGGTGAAGGGCTTTGCTGTTTTCCTCTTGTTTTTCTTCGTATGTGGTGGTGGGGCCCTGTGGAGCTTGTGGGCAGCCGACGGCCTGGGGGTGGACGCGTGGGCAACCCGCAGGGTTGTCCATCCGGCCATCCACAGGAGAGTGCCATCGGCACTCAGTCGGGAAGCCCGCGCCAGCGGGCCTGTCCATAAATCCACAGGGTGGTTTGCTAGCGCGACTTGCCGGTGGCGTCGCCGGGTTTGATGGACTGCGTTGGCGCAATGGATGCGGCAGCTGTGCTGCCAGCCTTGCGCGGGCGCAGCGACTCGCCCTTGAGCACCAGGCGATGACTGCGTGAGAGCAACCGATCGAGGATGGCATCGGCGACGGTTGCGTCGCCGATCCACGCGTGCCAGTGCTCCACTGGCAGTTGACTGGTCACGATGGTTGAGCGCGTTCCCGCGCGGTCGTCGATCACCTCCATCAGGTCCGAGCGCGTCGGGCCATCGAGTGCAGCCAGCCCCCAATCGTCGAGGACCAGGACGTCGGTGCGCGCGACCATGGCGAGCCAGCGAGCAAAGCCGCCGTTGCCGTGCAGGATGCGCAACTCCTCGGCCAGGCGCGGGGTACGCAGGTACAGCGCCGAGTGTCCTCGTCGGCACGCGTACTGCGCCAGTGCGCATGCCAGCCACGATTTCCCAGAACCGGTTGGCCCTGTCACCAGGATCGGCGTGCCGTCCTCGACCCAGCGCGACAGCGCCAGGCTCATCACCGCGCTGCGCTCGAAGCCACGGCCGGCGCGTCCATCCACATCTTCGATGCAGGCCTGTGCGTACTTCAGCCCCGCCTTCTTGAGCAGCACGGCACGGCGCTTGTCGCCGCGGTGGTTGATCTCGCGGTCGACCATCAACGCCAGCCTCTCCTCAAAGCACAGTGCTGTGCTCGCGCTGCCGGAGAGTTGTTCCTCAACGGCCAAAACCATGCCGGCGAGTTTGAGTTCGCGCAGTTGCGCCAGGGTGTTGTTCATCATCATGGGGAAGTCCTTCAACGCGGTATGTGGTTGTCGTGCCATCAGTGGTAGTGCGCTGCGCCGCGAACGTTGTCGTGCGCGGGTGCCACCCACTCTGGCTCGGGCGTTGCTCGCTCGATGAGGTCGCGTCCGTTGCTCAGGATGTCACGCACGTGGCGGTAGTGCCCGGCGCCAAGTTCTAGAGCCAGTGTGCAGGCCGCTTCGACGCGCTGCGGGCCGTAGCGCTTGGCCAGACTGAGCAAGCCCAGACAGCTGCGATAGCCGTGCTCGGGATGGCGAAATCGCTGCAGCAGTTGAGTGACGAAGCGCCCGGTGCTCGCGCCGATGGTGCCGCCCCAATGAATCAGCCGCTCGGGCGTCCACTGCTTGTGTGCGCGGTGCGCCGCGGGCATGTGTTCGTCCAGCGTGGTAAAGCCCCCGCGCCGCGAGCTGCGGGCATGGCAGGCGACGAGCTGGCCGCGATGCAGCACCTCCACCAGCGCGTCCGTGACACGCGCCTCCAGCGCCAATCCCACCAGCGAGTGCGGCACGCTGTAGCGATGGAAGTCGACCTCGACGTGATAGTCGATGTGCGCCTTCACCGTCTTGAAGGTCGCCCACTGCCAGGGCTGTGTCGGCAGCGGTGACAGCGCCGGTGAATCGAGCGCAACGAACAGGCTCGCGCGGCTGCCATCGAGCTTCTGGAACTTGCGGTTGTTCAGCGACGGCAGCAGCGCTGCGATGGCTCGGTCAGCGGCGTGTACGTCGGCCAGCACGGTGTGGCGCAGTCGCGCCAGGATCCAGCGGGTCACGACCTGGACCGAAGATTCGGCAGAAGCTTTATCTTTTGGCGCAAACGGCCGTGCCGGAAGGAATGAGACGCTGTAGTGGCGAGCGAAGTCGCGCACCGTCTCGTTGAGCTTGGGCTCGTAGCGGCAGGCCTG
The DNA here is from genome assembly GCA_021802595.1 of Pseudomonadota bacterium. The sequence continues at coordinate 870 of JAJZRT010000827.1, read as the reverse complement.
GTAGACAAGCGAGCGCGGGTTGTCAGGCACGATGAGCTGCGCACACCCGCCGTAGAAGCTCAGCGCGCGCGCCAGCGCGCCTAGCCACGAGCGCATGCTCTGATCGACCGTGGCACACGCGAAGACGTAGCTCGACGCGCCCATGGCCGCAACGAACACCTGCGCGCGGGTGCCGTCGCTCAGTGCCAAGGTTGAACCCGCGTAGTCGATGAACAACTTCTCGCCGGCGCGCCGCTGCTGGCGCATCGAGCGCTTGAGCGTCCTGGCGAATGCCTTGTAGTGCTCGCAGAACTGCGTGTAGGCCCAGGTGCGCCGACCGGCATGTGCCGCACGGTATTCCTGCCACAGCAGCATCAGCGTCACGCCTTTGCGGCGCAGTTCGATGTGTACGGTGGCGAAGTCTGCCGCAACGACAGCGGTCTCGGCCGAGCTGCGTCCGAGCAGCCGGCGTTCCAGAGATGCCTCGTCCAGATCGGCCGCCGCATCCCAGTCCAGACCGGCCGCGCCGGCCAAGCCGAGGTACTTGGCGACGACACCCTTGGAGATGGATAGGCTGCCGGCGATGGCCTCATGCGAGAGCCCGCCGCTGTACTTGAGTCTGAGAATGTCCTTGATCATGCGTATGTCCATTCGTTGCTGCGGCATCAGTTCTCAAGGCCCAAAGGCCGTGAGGCTATGCCCCAGCGGTGGTTCATACGCAACACCAGCGCCGACCGCTTGACAGTCGACAAAACCCGCCTATGCGGGTCTCAAATGTCCATCGGTCACGTCACCGAAACGACCGGTCACGTTCCCGAATTCGGCGGTCACGATGCCGAAACGGTCGGTCACGATGCTCCGAAATACGCACCAGGTTGAGCGCCTGTTCGA
>JAJZRT010000826.1 GCA_021802595.1 Pseudomonadota bacterium | reverse complement strand
AGGGCATCATCGTTCCACCGTGCCAGCGGCACATGTTCGGTGAGCGACACCACCAGCGTATCGGGCCAGCGACGCTCCACGCGCGCTTCGCGCACCCAGGGCAGTTTTTCCAGGCTGTTGCGCACGCGTTCGAGATCGACGGTGAAGAAGGTGCCGCGCACCTGCCGCTCCGCCACCAGCCGGATCTGCGCCTCGGTGACGTGCGCGACCGGCGTTCTCACGTCGATGCTGTGCAGGGCGAACCAGGGTTGCGCCGCGACCCAGCTGACCGCGCCGTAGGCCAGCAGGCCGAGCGCGCCCCAGGTCAGCACGCGGGCGACCTGGGACAGGGGATGGGCGGCGAGTTCCGGTGACGTCACAGCGTCTGCTCCAGGATCTTCATGCACAGGGCGTCAAAATCCAGCCCCGCGACGCGCGCAGCCATCGGCACCAGACTGTGGTCGGTCATGCCGGGCGAGGTGTTCACCTCCAGCAGGTAGGGGTTGCCGAGACTGTCCATCATCACGTCCACGCGTCCCCAGCCACGCCCGCCGATCAGGCGGAAGGCCTCCAGCGCCAGCCGGCGCAAGGCCATTTCCTGCTCGTCGGGTAAACCGGCCGGACAGTGATAGCGGGTGTCGTTGCGCAGGTATTTCGCCTCGAAATCGTAGAAGGCCTTGTCCTTGGCGGGCTCCAACCGGATCAGCGGCAGCGCGGTGTCGCCGAGGATGCCGACGGTGAACTCGGCGCCGTCAATGAACTTTTCCGCCAGCACCAGCGCATCATGTTCGGCCGCCGTCTCGTACGCAGCCCGCAGCGTGCCGGGCTCGGTCACCTTGCTCATGCCGATGCTCGACCCTTCGCGGGCCGGCTTCACGAAAATCGGCAGGCCGAGCCGCTTTTCCACCTCGGAAAAATCGCTGGCGGCGGTGAGGATGTCCCAGTCGGCCGTCGGCAGGCCGGCCGCACGCCACAAGAGCTTGGTACGCCACTTGTCCATGCCGATGGCCGAGGCCATCACGCCGCTGCCGGTATAGGGGATGTGCAGCAGCTCGAGCGCACCCTGCATGCAGCCGTCCTCGCCGTAGCGTCCGTGCAGGGCGATGAAGACGCGGTCGAAGGCGCCGGTGATGAGGTCGCCGAGGTTGCGGTTCGCCGGATCGAATGCGTGCGCATCGATGCCCTGCCGGGTCAGCGCGCCCAGCACCGCCGCGCCGCTGTTGAGCGACACCGGCCGCTCGGCCGAGGTGCCGCCCAGCATCACGGCGACCTTGCCGAATTTCTTCGCCGATTCAATCGCACTCACTGACGTTCTCCAATAATCCGTACTTCGCGGATCAGCCGCACGTTGGTGCGCGCCTCCACGGTGTCTTCCACCTGCTCGATCAGGCGCTCGATGTCGGTCGCCGTGGCGTTACCCACGTTGACGATGAAATTGGCGTGCTTGGTCGACACCTGCGCGCCGCCTATCCGGAAACCCTTGAGGCCGCAGGCCTCGATCAGGCGGGCCGCATAGTCGCCGGGCGGATTGCGGAACACCGAACCGGCGTTGGGCAGGTTCAGCGGCTGCGACGCAATGCGTTTTTTCAGCAGCGTCCTGATCGTTTCGCGCGAGGCCGCCCCGTCGCCGCGCGCCAGACGGAACCAGCCGCCAATGAACCATTCCTGGTGCGGCAACTTCAACGCGACATGCCGGTAGCCCGTCACGTACTCGTCCGGCAGGCGCTCGTTCAGCTGGCCGTCGCGGTCCAGGGTCTGCACCTGGACCAGCTTGTCCCAGGTTTCACTGCCGTAGCAGCCGGCATTCATGGCAATGGCGCCGCCGACGGTGCCGGGAATGCCGGCCCAGAACTCGCCGCCGACGAGATCGTGGTTGGCGGCAAACCGCGCCAGCTTGGGTGAGGCGACGCCTGCCTGGGCATACACCAGGGCGGTGTCGACCTCCACCGGCGCGACTGGCAATCCATGCGTGCGGCTTTCGATGGCCAGTTTCCGCAGGACGCCATGCAGCAGGATCACCACGCCGGCGACGCCGCCGTCGCGCACCAGCAGATTGCTGCCCAGGCCCACCATGTGGATAGCCTCGCGGGCAGGGACCGAGCGGATCAGCCAGGTCAGGTCTTCGAGGTCCGCCGGAATGTAGACGCGCTGCGCGGCGCCGCCTGCGCGCCACGACACGTGCTTCTTCATCGGCTCGTTGTAGAGGAAACGCCCGCGCAGCACGGGGGCGCCGCCGCCGGCCATGTCGACCTCGCTCATGCGATAGTCATGCCGCATGCTGCCCTCCCAGGGCCGGCGCCACCTGGCCGATGCTGCCGGCCCCCATCACCAGCACCACGTCGCCCGCCTGCGCGAGATCGCGCACCGCCGCAGGAACGTCGGCGACGTTTTCCACGAACACCGGCTCGACCTTGCCGGCGACGCGTACCGCCCGCGCCAGCGCACGCCCGTCGGCCGCCACGATGGGCGCCTCGCCTGCGGGATAGACCTCGGTCAGCACCAGCACATCGGTTTCCGACAGCACCTTCACGAAATCCTCGAAACAGTCGCGGGTGCGCGTGAAGCGGTGCGGCTGGAACACCAGCACCAGCCGCCGGCCGGGGAAGGCACCGCGTGCAGCAGCAAGGGTGGCGGCCATTTCCACCGGATGATGGCCGTAGTCGTCGATCAGGCAGTAGTGTCCGCCGCCCTTCGCCGGCTGCTCGCCGTAGCGCTGGAAACGGCGGCCGACCCCATGGAATTCGGCCAGCGCCCTGACGATGGCGGCGTCGCTCGCTCCCACCTCGGTCGCCACCGCGATTGCCGCCAGCGCATTCAGGACGTTGTGCATGCCGGGATGGTTCAGCACCACGTCGAGATCGGCCATGCCCTCGCGCTTGACGCTGAAGTGCATCCGTCCCTGCTCGAAGCGCGGCTCGGTCGCGCGCACCTGCGCGGCTGCGTCGAAACCATAGGTCGTGATCGGTTTGGTGATGCGCGGCAGGATCTCGCGCACATGCGGATCG
>JAJZRT010000825.1 GCA_021802595.1 Pseudomonadota bacterium | reverse complement strand
AGCAGCGGCAGCACTTGCGCCTCGGGGAAGGCCAGCGTCTCGCCGGCCTGCATGCGACGGCCGAATTCGGACAGCAGCGCCTGCGCCTGGCGGTTGAAATAGCGCTGCGGAAACGGCGGGAACGCAGGCAGCTTGCCGGATGCGGCCAGCAGCAGGTCGCGCTTGTATTCCTTCAGCAGCGATACCGTGTCGTACTCCGGGTGACCCTGGAAAAGCACGGTGCGCAAACCGTCTCCGGAAACTGCCAGGTGCACGCCGGCCTCCGCACTTTCGACCAGCACCTTGACCCCGGCCGCCTCGAACTGCGCGCGCGAGACATCGTTCCAGCGCGAATGCGGCACATCGAAGCGGGTATTCACGTCCGCCACCAGCGGATGCCTGCCGTCGGTGACGCGGTGTTCGAACACGCCCCAGATCTTCTGCGGTTGCTTGATGCGCGTCTGGCCGTAGCGGAACTGCATCACCGCATGGGTGGCGAGGCAGGAGCACAGCGTCGAGGTGACGTGCTCCCATGCCCAGTCGATCACCTCGATCAGCGGCTGCCAGAACGGCTCGTCCGCAAGGTTGGGATGGCTGACGTTGGCACCGGTGATGATGAGCGCGTCCAGCCCCTTCTCGCGAATGGCGTCGAAGCTTTCGTAGAACTGCGCGATATGCGCCTGCGCCGCCTCGCCGCGCGGCAGATTCGGCAGCGTGAAGGGATGCATGTAGAACTGCGCGATCGGGTTGGACTCGCCGACCAGCCGGTAGAACTGCCGCTCGGTCGCCTCCAGCGCCGCGTCCGGCATCATGTTCAACAGGCCGACGTGCAGTTCGCGGATTTCCTGGTTGGCCGCGCGCTCGGTCGACAGCACCGTGATGCCGTCGCGGCGCAGGCGGTCGAAGGTGGGCAGGGCGTTGTGCGCGACCAGCGGCATGTCAGCTTCCCTTGCGCGTGATCGCGGTTTCCAGCAGTGCGAGGAAATCGCGCTCGTTGCGCACCTGCGCCACTTCCTGCGAGGTCACCGTGTAGCCGTGCGGCTTGGCGATCGCCTCGTAGCGCGGGATGCGCGAATGGAACAGGCGCGGGAACACCCAGCGCGCGAAGTCGTCGGGCTCGATCTGCGCGACGAACTCGAGGCCTTTTTCCTGTAGATAAACCGGCAGGTGTTCGGTGAGAAAGTCCGGGCGGAAATACAGCGGCTTGGGGTCGGACTGCGCGCGGCGGATCAGCGTGTCCTCCTCCTCGCGCGTGGTGGTCTGGATGTAGAGGATCAGCGTGTGTTCGGCCAGCAGTTCCACCACGCCGGGTTCGTCCAGCTCGCACAGGCTGCCGCCGACGTCGTTGACGAAATGCGGGTAGCCGTAGATTTCCTGGCCCTTGCGGATGAATGCTGGCACGTCGCGCATGGCGGCGATCTCGGCGTCGCGATAGGCGGCCTGACGGCGCGAGAACTCGTCGAGCGAAAGCCCGCCCCACTCCGGTCCGCCGAGCTTGCCGACGAAGGTCAGCACCGGGCCGAGGTCGTGGATCTTGATGTTGTTCTTGATGTCGATCCAGTCGTTGCGCAACAGTTCGCGCAGGAACGGCACGCTCATCGCCTGCTGCTTGATCAGGTCGAGGATGGGTTCGTCGAGATAACGCGTGCCGATGCGGTAATCGCCGGAAAAATGGAACCAGTCATGGCCGCGCAGCATGGAGGAAATGTGCGTCTTGCCGACGCCGGACATGCCAAGCAGGGTGATCCGCTTGGTCGGCCAGGCGCGGAAGGAATCGGGGGTGAAATGCATGGGGTCGGTTTTATGTGGATTAGCGCGAAGCCTACCGAAAAGCCACCCAATTAAAAAGGGCGCGTGCCCGCTGGCTGTCCGCTTTGGTGCGTGACCCGGCAGAAATTGCACCAATTCTGACCGCGCGCGACCGATCTTCGGTGTCACCGAGTCGGGGTGCAGGGCGGCACGTCCAGTCACAGCGCGCACTGGCGGCGGCCTGTCCCGGTCGGCAGCGGCTGGCATAGCGGTTGCTTTATAGCTGGTCAACGGGAAAGGCGGCGCTTTTCGTCTGCACGTACCGCGAAGGAGGGCTAGGGTTCCGGTCCCGCAGGGGATGCTGGTCCGAGAGCCACCGGTTCCGCCGTCAGGCGGGGCTCCACGGAGGGACAAAAGCCCGGGAGAACGCGTTGACCGCTCTCCCGGGACTTATAAACCTGACATCTCCACGGAGTACACCATGCATTCGAATCGTCTGCTGAAGACACTGCTCGTCGCCGGCGCCCTGCTCGCCGGCGGTGCCCACGCCGCGCCCACCCTGAAGCTCGGGCTCACCACCTGGATCGGCTATTCGCCGTTCTACGTGGCGGGCGCGCTCGACCTGTACAAGAAATACGATCTCAAGGTGACGCTGCAAACCTTCTCCGACCCCGCCATGCTGCCCTCGGCGCTGGCGGGCGGCGCCATCGACAGTGCGCTGATGACCTACGACCAGGTGGTCGGCGCCGACGCCCAGGGACAAAACTTCAAGGTGGTGATGCCGGTCGACTATTCCTACGGCGGCGACGCCGTGGTGGCGGCCAAGCCGATCAGCAAGATCAGCGACCTAAAGGGCAAGAAGGTCGCCTATGCGCCGCTGTCGCCGTCCGACTTCCTGCTTGCCTACGCGCTCAAGATCAACGGCATGAGCGACAAGGACATCCAGCCGGTGAACATGACGCCGGAAGCGGTGCCCTCGGCGATGGCGTCAGGTGCGGTGCCGGCGGGCGTGACCTACGAGCCCAACGTGTCGCAGATCGTGTCGACCGGCAAGGGCAAATACCACGTCATCTATTCGTCACGCGAGGCGCCCGGCATCATCACCGACGTGCTCGCCTTCGACGCCAAGCGCCTCGGCAAGGACGACAGGCAGATCATGGCGCTGATGCGCGGCTATCTCGACGGCCTCGCCTACATGAAGGCCAAGCCTGCCGAAGCGGCCAAGCTGATCGGCAAGGCGGTGGGCGTATCCGACAAGAGAT
>JAJZRT010000824.1 GCA_021802595.1 Pseudomonadota bacterium | reverse complement strand
CATCACGTTCGTCGCCTACTTCACCTACGCGCCACAACTGGTGGTGGACTTCGTCTCCGGCCACGCCGCTTCCGCCGCCTATATCACCGTCAGCATCCTCACGCTCTCCACTTATGCCGCTGCCGGGCTCATGCGCGAGCAGATCTGCACCTACGTCTGTCCCTATGGACGTTTCCAGAGCGTGATGTACGAACCGGAAACCCTGGCGGTGCATTACGATGCAAAACGCGGCGAGGCGGCCCATGGCCGCGCCAGCGCGCGCGCCGGCCAGCGCACACTGGCCGAACGCCACGAAAAGGGGCTGGGCGACTGCGTCGATTGCGGCCTGTGCGTGCAGGTTTGCCCGACCGGCATCGATATCCGCGACGGGCTGCAGTACAAATGCATTTCGTGCGGCCTGTGTATCGACGCCTGCAACACCATCATGGATTCGTTCGGCTTTCCACAGGGCCTGATCCGCTACGATTCGGAAAAGAACCTGGCCGCCGCCGTGCCTGCCGCGCCGCGAGTCGAATGGAAGCGCCTCAAAACCATCGGCTATGGCGTGGCCCTGATCCTGATGAGCGCCTATCTCGTCTACAGCATCAGCACCCGCGGCAGCTTCGACCGTGCCGTCAACCAGATTCGCCAGCCGCTGTACGTCGTGCTGTCGAATGGCGACATCCGCAATCGCTATCAGGTTCGCGTCACCAACAAGGACGCGCAGGATCAAACCTACCTGATCAGCGTGAGCGGCATACCGGCCAGTGCGCTCGATCTTGGGAATTTCCGGGAGATAACGGTCAAGCCCGGCCACAGCGGTCTGGTCCAGGCCAGCGTGCGGCTGGCACCCGAACTGGCGGAGCACACCCATCGTTTCGAACTGGTCATCACGCCCAAAGGCAAACCCGGCGAAGCGCGTTCCGAAACCGTCCGTTTTGACAGTCCGAAAGAACAACATGAATAGTACGCTGGTTACGCTGATTGCCGGAGTCGCCGCCGTACTGATCCTCTATGGCATCGGCAGCCTTGTCCGCAGCCTGCATCCCATATTGCGTGCCGTGCTGGCCGGCGTGATCCCGCTGCTGGGCTATTTCGTGTTTATCGTCGGACGCTGGCCCGGACTCGACGTGGTGGCGATCCACGTATCGGTGTTCTTCGCAACGGCGCTGGTGCTGTTCGCCTTGACCCTGTTCCGGCGGCGCGGCGGACGCATGCACTGGGTGCCCAAGCTGCTCATGGCCTTCTTCGTGGGGCTGGCGGTGCTCATGGGCGCGTTCCTCTACATCGCCAACAAAGGGCTGCCCGAGCCGATCGGACGGTGGTGGCTGGGCAGCCACAAGGGCGCGGTCTATAGCGGATTCTCTGGTGTGGTGCCCCACAACCAGCAAGCGGCCACGGCGATTTCCTCGGAGCTGTCCAAGGCGCACCGCGAGGCTGAGCTCGGCTGGGATATCGACGTCAGCGGCCTGAACGACAAGGGGCTTGCGCGAACGGTACGGGTCCGCGTCCGGAATCACACCGGTCTGCCGGTGGACGGGGTCGAGGCGGAATTGCGCCTGCAGCGCCCGGGTGCAACCCAGATTGAGTTGGCCTTGCCCCTCGCCGAACTGGACGCCGGGGTTTACGGTGGGGTGCTGCGCCTGCCTGCAGACGGGCGCTGGCTGGTCGAGCTTCGTCTCTCGCGCGAGCGTGTGCTGCATTACCAGCACACCCAGGAACTGGTGTCGCCATGAGCAACACCCTGGGATTCCTGTTCCTGCTATCCGGCGTATTCGTGCTGTTCATCGTTCTGGGCGTATTCTGGTCGATCAAGAGCGGCCAGTTCGACGACCTGGAAGGGCCGGCCGAGCGCATCCTGATGGACGACGACGATCCCCTGCTGCCGACCCGTCACTTGAGCAGTAAAGACGAATAAACTAAAATTACTTAACTTTAATGGAGTCCGCATAATGAAACAGCTTCTGACATTTCAGGGTTTCCCCATGGTGGTGGTGGTTGGATTGATCACCTGGGCATGGATCAGCATCTTCTCGGTCCTGATCGGCTCGTTTTTCTGATTGACCGCCTCTCCAATGACAAAGCCCCGCATGTGCGGGGCTTTGTCATTGGAGAGGCGGGAGCTTATTCCGGGATCGCTGCGCGCATTTTCTGCAGGGCGCGGGCTTCTATCTGGCGAATGCGCTCGGCAGACACGCCATACTGGGCGGCGAGTTCGTGCAGGGTCGCTGCTTCGCCCTCGGTCAGCCAGCGTGCCTGGATGATGTGGCGGCTGCGCTCGTCGAGGTTTTCCAGCGCGTGGGTCAGGCCAGTATGGCGCCGGCGCTCGGTCTGCTCGCGTTCCAGCCGTTGCGCCGGGTTTTCGTCCGGGCTCGCCATGTATGCCAGAGGGCTGTAGCCTTCCTCGCCATCGTCCACGGTCGGGTCGATCGACACATCATGGCCGGATAGACGCGTTTCCATTTCCAGCACGTCCTTGCGGCTGACGTTGAGTTCGCGCGCCATGGAATCGGCTTCCTGCAGCGTCAGGGCATGGAGCGACTGTTTCAGACTGCGCAGGTTGAAGAACAGCTTGCGCTGGGCCTTGGTGGTGGCCACCTTGACCAGGCGCCAGTTTTTCAGGACGTATTCGTGGATTTCGGCGCGGATCCAGTGCAGCGCGAACGACACCAGGCGCACGCCGCGGTCCGGGTCGAAACGCTTCACGGCCTTCATCAGGCCGACATTGCCTTCCTGGATGAGATCGGCGTGCGGCAGCCCGTAGCCGAGATAGTGCCGCGCCACGCTGACCACCACGCGCAGATGGCTTACCACCAACTGACGAGCCGCTTCGACATCCTGCTTGTCGTGCCAGGCACGTGCCAACTGCTGTTCTTCTTCCAGGCTCAGCATCGGATAGCGGTTGACGGTCTGGATGTAGCTATCCAAGCTGTAGGCCGCAGGAACAGGTAAAGACATCGATTGCGTCATGTACAGAAAACCCCTTTAAAAATATTTTAGCACAGATCGGA